>CAIWDQ010000174.1 GCA_903911455.1 uncultured bacterium | reverse complement strand
TTGATATTTAAGGCTTTCTCATAATATGTCTTTGCTCCTTCAAAGTTCTTTTTCTCAAATTCAATATTACCGCGTGTAATCATTTTTTGATCACGATGCTTGCAAGATGTAAATAATAATATTGTAGCAAACGCTAAAATAGTAAGAGATCTGGTGTAATTGATTTTCATAAGTAATTATTTAAAACTTTTTACAAACATACAAATAAAAATACTATACGAAATTATAATTTATATTTTTTTATGAACATTGTTTTAGTTGATAACTATTTTAATTCATTTCTTATCATCATTATTGTTTTAAATCATATCATTATGAATAGTTACTTTTCGTTTTAATTATTTAATGTTCATAAATGATTTTATATGTTAATAAATAATGCAGTCTATATTCTTAATAATTCCTATCTTTGCCACCTCATTTCAAAACGAATAATAATTAAATAAATACAATAAAATGATTACTGATAATTTTATTAGCCGACACAATGGACCAACTCCTGAAGAAGTTGATATGATGTTAAAGAAAATTGGAGTTAGTTCTCTTGATGAATTAATTGACAAGACTATTCCAGCTTCTATCCGTCTAAAAAATCCTTTAGAACTTGCGAAAGGATTGAATGAATATGAATATACAAATCACATAAAAGCAATAGGTGCTAAGAACAAATTATACAGATCTTTTATTGGTATGGGGTATTATAATACGATTACTCCAGGTGTTATTCAACGTAATATATTAGAAAATCCGGGTTGGTATACTTCATACACTCCTTATCAGGCCGAGATTTCTCAGGGCAGATTAGAAGCTTTATTAAACTTCCAGACAATGGTTTGCGATTTGACTGCAATGCCGATTGCAAATGCTTCTTTGCTTGATGAAGCTACTGCTGCTTCCGAGGCTATGATCATGTTTTACAATGCAAGATCGCGTGAAGCTGTTAAAAAAGAAGCTAATGTTTTCTTTGTAGCTGATAATTTATTTCCTCAGACAATAGATGTTATAAAGACTCGTGCTATTCCTTTAGGTATTGAACTAGTTATAGGTAAATACGATACTTTAGAGTTTAATGATAAAATATTTGGTGCAATTGTTCAATATCCTGATCAACATGGTGCTGTTATTGATTATTCAGGTTTTGTAGCTAAGGCTAAAGTTAATGGAACTATGGTAGCTGTTGCTGCTGATCTGTTATGTTTAGCATTGTTGACTCCTCCGGGGGAATGGGGTGCTGATTGCGTATTAGGAACTACTCAACGTTTTGGTGTTCCTATGGGTTATGGCGGCCCTCATGCTGCTTATTTTGCTTGTAAAGAAGATTTCAAACGTCAGATACCTGGACGTATCATAGGTATTTCTGTTGATGGTGAGGGTAACAGGGCTTTACGTATGGCTTTGCAAACCCGTGAGCAACATATAAAGAGAGAGAAAGCTACTTCAAATATATGTACTGCACAGGCTTTGCTTGCAACTATGGCTGGCATGTATGCTGTTTATCATGGTGAAAAAGGTATTCGTCAGATTGCTCGTCATATTAATATATTGACAGGTGTTTTATCTAATGAATTAAAGAAATACGGTTACGTTCAAGCTAATGCTAACTTCTTTGATACTGTTAAGATTGAACTACCTGGCAGTATGATTGCTGATGATATCAGGAGTCTAGCAATAGCTGAGCAGATGAATTTCCACTATATAGATAATAAACATATTGGTATTAGTATTGACGAAACTACTACTCTTTGCGAAATCAATCATATGTTGAAGATATTTGCTCAGGCAAACAATGCAGAGTACATTAAGTTTGTTTGTGTTCCTGCCGAATGCGAGTTGATTACTACTATACCTGCTAATCTTACCAGAACTTCAAGGTATTTAAGTAATGATATCTTTAATACTCATCATTCTGAAACAGCTATGATGCGTTATATTAAGAAACTAGAAGTTAAAGATCTTTCGTTAAACCGTGCAATGATTCCGCTGGGTTCATGTACTATGAAGCTAAATGCTGCTTCAGAACTTTTCTTTTTAAGTTGGCCTGAGTTTAGTGCTTTACATCCTTTTGTACCGGTAAATCAGGCTGAAGGATATATGGAGCTTATCAAAGAACTTGAAAAGGATCTTTGCGAGATTACTGGTTTTGCTGCTATGTCGTTCCAGCCTAATTCGGGTGCTGCCGGCGAATATACAGGTCTTATGGTTATCCGTGCTTATCACTTGAGCAGAGGTGATGTTATGCGTGATGTTTGTCTGATCCCTGCTTCAGCACATGGCACTAATCCTGCTTCAGCAGCTATGGCAGGCATGAAGATAGTTGTTGTTAAGTGTGATGATAATGGTAATATAGATACTGCTGATCTTAAGCTTAAAGCTGAACAGTATAAAGATGTTTTATCTTGCCTGATGGTTACCTATCCTTCAACTCATGGTGTGTTTGAAGAAAACATTCTTGAAGTTGTTGATTTTATTCATCAGAATGGCGGACAGGTTTATATGGATGGTGCTAATATGAATGCACAGGTTGGTTTAACTAATCCTGGTAATATCAATGCTGATGTTTGTCATTTAAATCTTCACAAAACCTTTGCTATCCCTCATGGTGGTGGTGGTCCTGGTGTTGGCCCTATAGGTGTTGCCAAGCATTTAGTTCCATTCTTACCTACACATTCTTTTGTTAAGACAGGTGGTGAGCAAGGTATTACTTCAGTTTCGGCTGCTCCTTATGGAAGTGCTTTTGTGTTGCCTATTTCTTATGCATATATTAAATTACTTGGTGGTAATGGATTGGCTGAAGCTACCCGTTATGCTATTTTGAATGCTAATTACCTCAGAGTTTGCTTGCAGGATTCTTATAAGATACTTTATACAGGTAAAAATGGTATGTGTGCCCACGAAATGATATTAGATTGCAATCAGTTTAGTTTAAGTGCAAATGTAGCTGTTATTGACATAGCCAAACGATTGATGGATTATGGTTTCCATGCTCCAACAGTTGCTTTCCCAGTTCATGGTACTTTGATGGTTGAGCCTACCGAAAGCGAACCTTTATCTGAGCTTGACAGACTTGTAGAAGCTATGATAGCTATCCGCAAAGAGATTGCCGAAATTGAAGCAGGTAATGCCGACAAACACAACAATGTTATAAAGAATGCTCCACATACAATGGGAGTTGTGATGGCTGATGAATGGAATAAACCATACTCTCGTCAGCAAGCTGCATTCCCTGTAAAACATGATGATAAATACTGGCCAACAGTAAGTAAGATTGATGATGCTTATGGTGATAGAAACCTTCAGTGCTCTTGTACCTAGGGAGAAAGACTTTTAGTGACTAAGAGAATAAGTGAGGGAGAGACTGAGAGAATAAAGGCAATTGATTTTACTAATGTTGTCGTCATTGCGAGGAGGAACGACGAAGCAATCTAATACATTATTAAAATAAAAAACCTTCATCATTTGCTTGGTGAAGGTTTTTTTTAGTTTAAATAATACCTATACTATTTATGATTCCGGTAGTCCAACCTATTCGTATTTAAGTTAGTATGAATAATAGTTAGCTTTGAATGAACAGCATTAGCCCCCAAAAGAACTCGGTGAGGCTAAGGCAGAACAAGGCGTGACATTGTGGGAACAGCGTGATATTTTTTTGAGCAAGGTGACGCTAGGCCAGAACAAGGCGACGTAGTGTCAGAACAAGGCGACGTAATGTCAGAACAAGGCGAGGCATGACCAGAACAAGGTGACGTAATACCAAAACGCCGTGATATTTTTCAGAACACGGTGGCGCTTTGTCAGAACGCGGCTCTCCCCGGGGAGGAAACGCTTGTCCCCTGGGTGGAATAGATGTACGGGACCTTTTTAAGGATGATTTTCTGGCAGAGAATGATGATCCAGTTACAAATTACGAATTACGAATTACGAATCGGAACGCAATAATTTAAAATAAGGACAGAGTTTGCCAAAAAGACCGTAAATATTTGTAAAAACGTGTTCCGATTTCAAGAAAATCCTAAAATAAACAG
>CAIWDQ010000173.1 GCA_903911455.1 uncultured bacterium | reverse complement strand
TTAATTATTAATTATTTACTTCTTGTTTTTAGGCCTGAAATCAGGAAAAGGAATACTCTTTACAGATATAAACTCAGCACTTTTAGTAGTAAACTCACTTGAAATATAATTTTTAACCTGAGTAGCTAAATGACGAGCACCAATCAATTCTTTAAAAAAAGCATCATTCCTTTCCTGGCGGGCAAGATTAAGAGCATCAACAGTTAATTGAGCCGAAGCATTAAGCAAAGGTAACGAATCATAATACGCCTGTATAGCCGGAAGTTGCAAAGCAATATTATTAGTAGAATAACAAGTTAATCCCGTTACATAACTAAAGAAAATTAAAAAATTATTCAAACGAATCTCAAATTTCTGAAACGAAACCGAATGACGTTCAATTGAAGCCACATCAGCCTCAGTGCCTACCTCTGTAACGGAGACAACTACTGGAGGTACAGTTGTAGTTTTAATAGCCATAATACGTACACCATCAACCTTCTTCCCTAGATTTGTAGCTATCAACACCTCAGCAGCAGTAACATTCTTTGATGATTTAAGAGCATTTAATATCTGTGTTTTCATCACCGACATAATTTCATATGCCGCATTTCTTGATATTAATGCAGCCTTATAAGGAGTTAAAAGATCTATAACTGCCTTATTTTTATCATAAAGAGCATCAAGAATAATAACCAAAGCCGTCAAAGCGAGCAACGGATTTGATGGATCATAGCTAATCCCCATAGCTTCACATGCTGATTTTAATTTTGAGAAGTTGCCGATAAAACCTGCAAAACTTCTGTCTCCATGCTGATTAATAGTAGCTAATACAGCTCCGGTAACAATTACTTTTTTCATTTTATTTATTTTTAAACGTTAGAAAAATACATTCCTTAAACGAATTAAAAAAACTGTAAAATCGCAATTATCACCAAAGTGCTGGTAACTGTGGTCTTATAGAATCCCTAATAGGTAATTCAAATATTAATTAAAGATTTTAACTCTATATATCTCCCAAAAGTATTGTTATTCTTTTGATTCTGCAAAGTTATAACATAGTTTGATGTAAAGCAAATTTATTAATGATAAAATTAAAAACAAATATTATTATTAATGAGAATATTTGCTGTTTTATAAATTTATTTTACTTAATTTTGTAGTTACATTTTAATAATATTGATGTAATGAAAACAAATATCAAAAGAATAGCTTTGTTAATAATAGCTCTCTTAACATTTTATAGTTATGTTGATGCTCAGAAAAATATCTATATAGAAGTTTTTGCACAGCCTGGGTTTTCCTGTGGAGGTGATTATAGCTATTTAAAAACATTCTCAACATCTGGCTATGAGTTTAGCAATTTGGATAAATCAAAAACATTTGGTATAAATACAGGAGTTTTGTTTGGGTATAATCTAAATAAACACTTAAGTATAAGTTCAGGCTTAACATATGCACATCAAGGTCAGAATTACAAACCTTTTATAGAAACTTTAAATGCTTCAGCTGGTATGCAGAGAACTTTAAATAGAAGTGTGTCGCTGAATTACTTTAAAATACCTGTTAAGTTAAGTTATATTATTCATCCTGATAATAAAATAGCCTTTATAATTTCAGGAGGATTGTATTTTAGTTTGCTTTATAATTATACAGATAAAAGTGAATTTAGTGACGGGGTTTCATATGTCGCCATAGGGGCTTCAGAAACTATAATTGATAATAATGGTACTACTGTTTATGATTTTACAAATAAATTACCTTATAAGTTTTATGATTTTGGTGGTTTGCTATCAGCAGGAATTCAGTATAAGTTGAATGATAAATTCTCTATCCCAATTTCTATTTATTATGAATATGGATTTATTGATATAAAGAATACAGATGCACAATCTAATAATGGTTACGGCGAGAAACGAGTTATCTGGATTAATGGAAGTCCTAATATGACACTTCCTTATCACAACTCTTCTTTTGGGATATCAATAGGATTAAAACTACAATTAAAAAACTAATACAGTTTTATAATGGAAAATATTAGAATTGAAACTCCTTATAATAAAGATGAATTTAGGAAAGAGAATAAAATAAGGTGGATAATTTTTTCAAAAAATTATAGTAGACTATTAATATATTTATCCTTTTTTTCAGTATGTATGTATTTCATAGGTTGGGTACAAACAACAGATGAAGAACCATTTAATTTCATCTTTATTTTTGGAATAGCTTCAATTATTATGACATGTTACTTGTCTTTAAGGTTACTTTACTCTCTTATTTCATATACTAGAATAATAAGAATCATTGCTGATAAATTTGAAAAAGAAAAAATGGATTGTATTTATGAGCTAAATGATGAATCAATTAAATATTGGGATAAAGAAAAACATATGGATTTCAAGTGGTCTATGTATTCACATTATTCTTTTTATAAAAATTATCTTGTACTGTTTGTAAATAATTCAGTAACTAACACCTATTTATTCAAGAAAGGTGATACTGAATTTAATCAATACGAAAAAATATTAGAGTTAGTAAAAACGAAACTGAAATTTAAAAAGATATAATGTTAAGTAAAGATTAATATTTGATTAAAATATTATTTCATATGCATAAATAGCTGGAAGATCAAATAATCCCACAAGAAATGGCATATAATTAATATTTTTATACTCCTGTATTTATTATAATGAATAGAAAAGACAAGTCCAATAAAAAATGTACCTATTATCTGTTTAGCAGTTCCATAACCAAGATGTGCTAAACCGAAAAGTAATGAAGAGATTATAATGGGAATATATTTATTTTTGAATAGTAATTGCAACCTTGATTGTAAATAGCCTCTAAAAATTAATTCTTCGGTAACAGCTGCTGACACAGGGATTAAAAACAAAAGTAATTGATTTGACTTTAAAAATTTAACAAGTTGAGTTGCTTTATCATTATCCATTTTAAAGCCTGTCATTTTTAAAACTACACCTATTACGATTGAACTTGCAAAACAGATTAATAATGTTTGTAATACTAATTTCAGAAATTGATTTACAGGGTAATTAACTTCTTCCCAAATTAAGAAATTTAACTTTTCGACTTTATAAGAATAGATGTAAATGAGTGCTAATGATAACCATACAAAAGAGATTGATATTAATAAACGAAGCTTAAAGGTTAATAATAATATTGATTTAAAAAATGTAACAATAAATGCAGGGAATACAAATAAAAGAAAGCATGAAATGATTAATCCTGTAATAGTTACTAAACGAGTTGGTGATGTTTGATTTTGATCCATTCCTATCATTATTTTATTTTACAAAAGTACAATTTATTTTATTAATCCTGTCCTTCAATCACTATCTGATATTTCTATAGCAAACCAATAATACTTTAGATGGATTAAAATTATTTAACAGAAAATAATGTTTAATTCAACATAAAGTAGTAATTTTGAAAACTAAATAAATGTGTTTTCAAAACTTATAAATAATAATTAAAATGGCTGAAAGAATTAAAGATACAGTTGCTCCGGGAGTAGTTTCGGGCAAAGATTTACAAGAAATATTTAGAATAGCAAAGAAAAATGGCTTTGCTATACCGGCAGTTAATGTAGTTGGTACCAACTCGGTGAATGCAGTAATGGAAGCTGCCAAAGCTGTTAACTCACCTGTTATGATACAGTTTTCGAATGGTGGAGGTGTATTTTATGCAGGTAAAAGCTTAAGTAATGCAGAAGAAAAAAGTGCAATAGCAGGTACAATTTCAGGTGCTATGCATGTGCACCAGATGGCTGCCTTATATGGTATCCCTGTGGTACTTCATACTGATCATGCTGCTAAAAAATTATTACCTTGGATAGATGGTTTGCTAGATGCAGGCGAAAAGTTCTATAAAGAAAACGGGAAACCATTGTTCAGTTCGCATATGCTTGATTTATCAGAAGAGCCTCTGCATGAAAACATAGAGATATGTAAAAAGTATCTTACCCGCATGAGTAAAATAGAAATGACACTTGAAATAGAATTAGGGATAACAGGTGGAGAAGAAGATGGTGTTGATAACTCGCATATCGAAAACTCACGTCTTTATACTCAACCCGAAGATGTAGCTTATGCTTATGAAGAATTATCTAAGATAAGCAAGAGCTTTACAATTGCAGCTTCATTTGGTAATGTACATGGTGTTTACAAACCGGGTAATGTAAAACTGGAACCAATTATTCTTCACAATTCACAGGTTTATATTCAAACTAAATATAATACTGAAGAGAATCCAGTAAACTTTGTATTTCATGGTGGCTCAGGTTCTGAACCTGCTCAAATTAAAGAAGCAATAAGTTATGGTGTAATTAAAATGAATATCGATACAGATACTCAATGGGCTTATTGGGATGGTGTAAAGAATTTCTATAAAAAGAATGAAGGTTATCTTCAATCACAAATAGGTAATCCCGATGGAGATGATAAACCTAACAAGAAATACTACGATCCTCGTGCATGGCTAAGAGAAGGGGAAAAAACCTTGGTTGATAGAATGAAAATTGCTTTCCAGGATCTTAATTGTATTGACAGATACTAAATCAATTAAGAATTAAAAATTAAGAATTTAAGACAGTGGGAATTTAGACTTTAAGATATTTATTAAATAAAGATTTTAAATTAATACTGATACAAAAAAAAAGAGGCTAACCTGTAAAGGAAGCCTCTTTTTGATTAAAATAATTAGTGCTTTATTATAAGACGATAGGATATGAATTGCCATTCATAGTTGCAGTTGCATTAGCATCGCAATTACCATTCCCAAAATCAATATCAATATCAGGTTTGTTAGACCTTACAATATGTACTACACCTGATTCAATATAAGGACAAATCATAGCTTTTTTGAGTGCTGTAGTAATAGTTTTAGTATGAGAAACTCCGTTTAGTCTTGTTCCACTCGAAGAACCTGTAATCATATAAACATCATCTATCCAAGTCTGAGTATTATGACCGGCAATCCATTCGGTAGTATAATTAGCAGCCCATGTGATAGTGCCTGCCCCATTAGCTAAAATAATTGAAGCATTGGCAATAGTATAAGTAATAGTATAATTCCCTGCAGTATTCATTCCATTATTAACTCTTGTTCTAGAGCCTGTAACCTGATTATTGTTTACAAAATAGTTGTTGAATGTAGTTGAATGAACTGAACCAGAATCTCGGTAATGACCATTAAAAGAAATTACTATTGAACCTCTTCTAAGTTTTCCGTCATTACATAAACAGTCAGTAGTTCCGAAATTGATAGTCAATGAATGAGGGACTGTAATTGTATCAAGCGAGAGAGTAGCACAAGCACCTATTATCCCACTAGTTTTAGTTGTACCTGTTTTCGTAGAGTAAGCTTCATCAGAGATCTGAGTAATATTGTCAAATGTTTGTTGAGCTAAAGCATCATCTTTAGCCGAAGTAACATCATTATCACTACTTTTATCTTTTTTACAACCATTAAAAACGATGCTTGCAATTGCAACTACAAAGAGTAAACTTAAAATTTTTGTTTTCATTTTAAAGTATTTTTTTTAATTGTTACTATTTAATTTTGGAATTAGATAGTAAAAAAATAAAAAGGTTTAATTAAGATTGATTAATTTTCTATTACCTCTAATTTAAATCCAGTACCATGAATATTAGTTATAGAGATTCTAGGGT
>CAIWDQ010000172.1 GCA_903911455.1 uncultured bacterium | reverse complement strand
TCATAATTCATAATTCAAAATAAAAAAAAATATTAACCTAAAATCATTAACATGCTTAACATTGCTTTATTTGGGCCTCCGGGAGCTGGGAAAGGTACTCAATCAAAACTTTTAATTGAAAAATATAAGCTTACTTATATTGCAACGGGAGATATTTTGCGACAAGAAATTGCTCAGGGGACTCCTCTCGGTATGGAAGCTAAAGAAATTATTGAAAAGGGGGGCTTAGTTTCGGACGAGATTATAGTTCAGATTATAGAAAACAAAATTCAAATGAATCCTGATGCAAATGGAATTTTATTTGATGGTTTTCCGAGAACAGTAGTTCAAGCTTATATTTTGGAAGGTTTATTATTAAAAATGAATTCTTCGTTGCTTTGCATGTTAAGTTTGGAAGTTCCAAGAGAAACTTTGATAAGTCGTATGCTTGAAAGAGGCAAAGTATCAGGGCGTAGTGATGATAAAGAAGAAGTAATTGAAATTAGATTGAAAGAATACGAGGAAAAAACTATTCCAGTAGCATCATTTTATGATCATAAGAAAAAATTCTATCCAATAAACGGAGTAGGAAAAGTAGATGAAGTTTTTAAACGATTAACTAAAGTTATTGAAAAGAATCTTGAAAACGTTCGTCAAAACATCGTACTTTTTGGCCCTCCGGGAGCAGGAAAAGGAACACAAGCTAAACAACTTGCAGAAAAATATAATCTTGTTTACATTTCTACCGGAGAATTAATGAGAAATGAAATTGATTGTGGAACCGAAATGGGTAAAATTGCGAAGAAATATATGGATGCCGGTGATATAGTGCCAGATGAAATAGCAATTCGTTTGATAGAAACTAAAATTAAAATGCATCCACAAGCAAAAGGATTTATCTTTAAAGGATATCCAAGTACAATAGTTCAGGCATATATACTTGATGGATTATTAATGCGTTTGGATACCTCGGTAACTTGTATGCTTGAGATATCGTCTACCACACTTCAATCGATGAAACGCCTTTCGGCAAGAGCAAAATCAAGTAATGCAAGAGTGTACGACATGGATCCAGAGATTATTATACATCGTTTAGAGGTTTATGAAAAGAAATCAGCATTAGTTGCTGAATATTTCCAGAAACAAAATAAATTTGCATCAATAAGTGGTGAAGGGACTACAGATGAAGTATTTGAAAGACTATCAAAAACTGTAGAAAAAGTATTTAAGAACGTTAGATAATTTTTTTGTATATTTGCTTCTTAATTTATTATCCTAAAGAAGCATTTATGCTAAACATAGTTATAATTGGGGCTCCAGGTTGTGGGAAAGGGAAACACTCTACCCATATATGTAAGAAATATGAATTGGTACATATCTCTACAGGAGATATTTTGCGAGAAGAAATAGAGCTACATACTGAACTGGGAGAATCAATTAAGCAATTTATTGACAATGGTTATTTAGTTCCATTTGATATTGTTACCCGCAAAATTATTGTTAATTCAATTAAAAATAAAAAAGCTAAAGGTTTCTTATTTGATGGATATCCCCGTACATTGCATCAGGCTGAGATACTTGATGCATTATTAAAATCAAGAAAAAAAGAGATATCCTTGGTTCTATCACTTGATGTTGAAGAGATAGAATTATATAGAAGAATACTCCATCGGTCAGAGAAATCAAGGCGTACAGATGATACTGAAGAAGTAATTAAAAATAGATTGAAAGTATATCAAGAACAAACACTACCTTTGCTGAATTATTACGACACACAAGGAAAACTATATCATATAAATGGAATGGCTCCGGAAGAGGTTGTTTTTGAAAGGATTTCAAAAGTTATTGACTTTATTATTAATAAAAAAAATTAAATGTCTGGTTCAAATTTTGTAGATTATGTAAAAATATTTTGTCGCTCAGGTAAAGGAGGGGCAGGATCAACACACTTTAACCGTAGCAGAAGTAATCCACGGGGTGGTCCTGATGGTGGAGATGGTGGACGTGGTGGTCATATTATTGTAAGAGGTAATAAACAGCTATGGACACTATTGCATTTAAAGTATACGAAACATATACATGCAGATGATGGTGTTGGAGGAAGTAGAAACACAAGTTCGGGTGCTGAAGGTAAAGATCAAATAATAGAAGTGCCTTTAGGAACTATAATTAAAGATGCTGAAACATTTGAACAAGAAGGTGAAGTAACTGAAGATGGACAGGAAATAATTGTTATTAGAGGCGGTAGAGGCGGACAAGGTAATGATCATTTTAAGTCACCAACAAATCAGGCTCCACGTTATGCTCAACCTGGCGAACCAAGAGTAGAAGGATGGAAAATACTAGAACTTAAACTTTTGGCAGATGTTGGCTTGGTAGGTTTCCCTAATGCAGGTAAATCAACTTTACTTTCAGTTGTTTCAGCTGCAAAACCAGAGATAGCAGATTATCCGTTTACTACATTAATTCCTAATCTCGGAATTGTTGGTTATTATGATGACAGATCATTTGTTATGGCTGATATACCAGGTATTATTGAAGGAGCATCAGAAGGAAAAGGACTTGGGTTAAGATTCCTTCGCCATATTGAACGTAATTCATTACTACTTTTTATGATACCAGCAGATACAAAAGATATAAAAAAGGAATATAAAATTCTTCTTAATGAATTGAAAAAATACAATCCAGAATTGATTGATAAAACAAGACTCCTTGCAATTACTAAAACAGATTTATTAGATGATGAGTTAATTAAAATGATAAAGAAAACACTTCCACGTACTTTACCACATATATTTATCTCTTCAATTACTGGAAAAGGAATACAAGAATTAAAAGATTTGATTTGGAAGAATCTTAATGTTTAATCATAAGATAATTATAAATAAAAAATGCTCTTCTATTAATTTTGTAGAGCATTTTTTATTTAAAGTATAAATTTTCTAAGCTTACTTAGAATTTATAAGATAAACCTCCTGTTAAGAAGATGCCACCTAAGCCTGCTTCAGCATTAACACCAAAATTCTTATAAAAGAAATATCTACCACCAATAGCAACACGTAAGGCTAATGGGAACATAAACCCAACATCAGGTTTTGGATGAATAGCAGGTATTCCAACTAAAAGTGAAGTTTGTTCGAACGTATAATTAAAATTAGCATAGCCTATATGTGCCATAAAATAAGGGTCGAACTTAGCAGTAGTAGCAAAGTGCCAAGTACCAGAAACTGCAATTCTAAAACGTTCGATAGTAGATTTATAATTATAAGTAGCATCGCTCCATTTAAGGATAGTACTCGCATAAAAAATATTCAATCCAACACCAATCTGATCTGTCATCATGTACTCACCTTTTATTCCAATAGGTCCGAAATTAGTTGTTGCATATGCAGGTTTTAAGCCTCTGGTAAGATCAAAATTATTATTATAAGCCTTTTCAATAATAGTTGAATATAAATTAGGAAACCCATAATATACATCTATTAAATAATTCCCTTTTGCAATACAATTTGATTGGGAATTAGCTATTTTTATTACAGATACAAATAATAACGTTAAAGTGATAGTGATATAAATTCTTTTCATTT
>CAIWDQ010000171.1 GCA_903911455.1 uncultured bacterium | reverse complement strand
TTTGTCTTAGTGATAGACCTCAAATCATTTATGCTACAAAACGAGCAAAAGTAAATAAAGATAAAAAAGAAGTCTCTAAATTGAAAAAGCAAAATTCAATATTCATATATATTTAACTGCATTTAGATAATTGTAAAAAATAATCACAAGTAAATGGTGTGGATGTTGTAATTATTTCATTACTTTTAGATATTCCGCGGATTTGAGTTCAGAGTCCACGGGCGTGATAAAATTATCTGCGGATGCAATAAAATTATCCGCGGGCGGAATAAAATTATCCACGGATGTGAGTTGTAACTCCGCGGGCGGAATAAAATTATCCGCGGATGTGACTTGTAAATCTCCGGATTTGAGTTGTAAATCTTCGGATTTGAGTTGAATAACCTCGGAGCTAATATTATTATTCACGGAAGTGAGTTCATTATCACCTTTTTTACCTTTAACACCTATTTTTATGATAAGATCATTTAGGAATTATAATGTAAACACCACAATTACAGCCTAAATCAACACATAAATCTTTTAGGGAAGACTTTTTAAGATTCCATTAAACCCCAAACTCCAAACTTCTTTTTGAAATAATATTGCCATGTGAAAGAATTTTTATAGTTTTGCCGAAAATTTAAAGAAACTCTTTTGAGAGAGTTAAATACAATTGCAGACAAACTTTTTCTTCTATTCAGTCTGAACTGGTCTAAGTGGAGTAAGTCTGTTCTTTTTTTTAGAATTAATTTGAAACCAATTTTAACTAACAATATAATACAAAGGATGAAGAAACTTGCAGTTATAGCGTTCGGTGGGAATGCATTATTAAAAGGTGATCAAAAAGGAACTATTGACGAACAGGAGGAAAATGTATTTAATACCTGTTCTAATTTACTTGAATTATTAAAAAAGGATTACGATATTGTGATAGGTCATGGTAATGGGCCTCAGGTGGGTAATGTTTTGTTGCAACACGAAGGTGGATTTAAACTATTTGGCTTGCCTGCTATGCCTATTGATTTTTGTGTTGCCGAAACACAGGGTTCTATAGGTTATATGATAGAGCAACAGATGCGTAATGTGTTGGAAAGAGAGAAAATGGAACGTGATATCATTACAATCATCACTCAAGTTGAGGTAGATAAAAACGATCCTGCTTTCCAGAACCCTACTAAGCCTGTTGGGCCTTATTATACCAAAGAAGAAGCTGACAAATATGCTGCCGAAACCGGTGCTAAGTTTGCAGAAGACCCTCGTGGAAGAGGTTTTCGTAAGGTAGTTGCTTCTCCAAAGCCTATCAAGATCAATAATATTAAGTCAATTGAACGTTTGGCAAGAGATGGACAAGTAGTTATTACTGTTGGTGGCGGAGGTATTCCTGTTTTTCATGTTGAAGAACATAAACTTCAGGGTATTGATGCTGTTATTGACAAAGATCTTGCATCTTCATTGCTTGCGTCTCAAATAGGTGCTGATGAGTTCTATATTTTGACTGATGTTCCTAAGGTTTGTATTAATTTTAATAAACCAAATGAAAAAAGGTTAGATAGAATCACAGTTTCTGAAGCTAAACAATACCTTGCTGAAGGGCATTTTGCTGAAGGAAGTATGGCTCCTAAAGTTAGAGCGGCTTTATTCTTTATAGAAAATGGTGGTAAAGAATGTATCATCACTACTGCCTCTGAATTAGGCAAGGAAAATGCTGGTACTACTATCATCAGAGATTAACATTTAAAGTAAATCGTCATTGCGAACGAAGTGAAGCAATCTAATAAGGAGATTGCTTCGGGCAAAGCCCTCGCAATGACGGCAAATAAATAAACAAATACAATTTATAAACATAAAACAATCGGAGGGATTATGGCTTTCAATTTAAAAAACAGAAATTTCCTGAAGTTATTGGACTTTACTCCAGAAGAAATTAAATTCTTATTAAAATTAGCTGCTGATCTTAAAACAGCTAAATATACTGGTAACGAAACTCAGAGATTAAAAGGCAAAAACATTGCTTTAATCTTTGAAAAAGACTCAACTCGTACACGTTGTGCATTTGAGGTTGCTGCTTTTGATCAGGGTGCTCACGTTACTTATCTAGGACCTAGTGGTTCGCAGATCGGTAAAAAGGAATCAATGAAAGATACTGCAAGAGTATTGGGTCGTATGTACGATGGTATTGAGTATCGTGGTTACGGACAGAGTATTGTTGAGGATTTAGGTAAGTATGCCGGCGTTCCTGTATGGAATGGTCTGACTACCGAATTTCATCCTACCCAAATCTTAGCCGACTTTTTAACTATGAGCGAACATATTGACAAACCTCTTAACAAAGTTTCTTTTTGTTATTTAGGTGATGCTAAAAACAATATGGGAAACTCTTTAATGGTTGGTGCTGCTAAGATGGGCATGGACTTTCGCGCTGCAGCGCCTAAAGCTTGTTGGCCAAACGACGAATTAGTAGCTAAATGCAGAGAGATAGCTAAAGTAACAGGTGCTAAAATTACCTTGACCGAGAATGTTGAAGAAGGTGTTAAAGGTGTTGATTTCTTATACACAGATGTATGGGTATCAATGGGTGAGCCTGCTGAAGTATGGGTTGAAAGAATTAAACTTTTGAAACCTTATCAGGTGAATAAAGCAGTTGTTGCTTTAACAGGCAATCCTAAAGTTAAATTCTTACACTGTTTACCTGCATTCCACAACCGCGAAACTACTATGGGTGAGGATATTTTCCAGAAATATGGTTTAGATGGTATGGAAGTTACCGAGGATGTATTTGAATCACCAATGTCAATTGTTTTTGACGAAGCCGAAAACCGTCTGCATACTATTAAAGCAGTAATGGTGGCTACTTTGGGAGCTTAAATCAATTAAAAATTAACCTTGCCTACCGGCAGGCAGGGAATTAAGAATTAAGAATTTTGTTTTTCTTAATTCGTTATTAATAATAAAAAGGCTATCTTTAATTAGGTAGCCTTTTTTATTTTCTTTTTGTTGAATACTATTATTAATAAGAAGTTTTTGGTTTAGTGTTTTTATATTACATTGAATTCTATATAATATAAAAATACAACATTAAAATAAGCTTTTAGGAAAAGGAGAGCTGGTTTACCTAAAAGGAACGCTGGTTTACCTAAAAGGAGCGCTGGTTTACCCAAAAGGAGCGCTCAATATGGTAAAAGGAACGCTCAATATCGTAAAAGGAGCTTTTCTTGTCATTAATACATTGGTTCAACTGTTTATAATTGTTTATAGATAGATGTTATTAATAAAAGTTTACTAATCTTATCATAAATAAAATAAAAAAGCAAAGTTGGAGTTTTAATTTTTGTATTTTTGTTTAGATTTTCAAACATTAATACAATAATAATAAACATAAGTAAGAATAAACCACTGCTTAATAGTATGAAAAAAACAAAAGAAATTATCATAACTAAAAATAACAACTTAAAAATTATTCAGGTTTGTATAATTTGCATCCTTTTAATTCTCTCTTGCATTAAGCCTGTTTATCCCGACGAAATCTTTCTTCAACACATTGCAACTGTTATAATGATAGGGATTATGATTTTTTTGATAAAGAAAAATGCTCTTTCCGGCAAAGCATTCTTTTGTATATTTATGATGCTTATTGTACATATAATTGGTGCCCGATGGAACTATTCTTTTACGCCTTATGATAAGTGGATCAATACAGTATTCGGTTTTAGTATTGATAAATACTTTAGTTTTAAAAGAAATCAATACGACAGGCTTGTCCATTTTATGTATGGCTTTTTATTGTTGATACCTATAAGTGAGATATATAATAAATGGTTTAATGCATCAAAAAGGCTCGCTACACATATTGCATTCCTTTTTATATTAGCCTCAAGTATGGTATATGAATTAATAGAATGGCTTGTAGCAGTGACGCTTTCGCCCGAACAAGCCGAGGCCTACAACGGACAACAGGGAGATATGTGGGATGCTCAGAAAGATATGGCTATGGCTATGCTTGGCGCGATGGTTATGATAGTAATTTCCAGATATCTAGTCAAAAAGAAAGTAACAACTCTTAATACCTAAATAAAATTCATACTATTTAACGTTGAAAAACCTGTCTCTTTTGTACGACCACACCATTAAGGAGATAGCTATTACTAACGAACCGCAGGCAAGCATAAAAGTAGTGAAGAAACCGAACCACACATATATAATAACTCCTGATGTAGGGGCAAATACAGCTCTTAATCCCGTAAGAAACAAATGAACTGTCTGATATTCGCCGGCTTCTTCGGGCTTGCAGAAATAAGCAGAACCAATACTCCACAATAACGACATCGTTGCCGCAAATACAGCCTGAAACAACAGGTATGGAATCATCATATAATAGATTTTAATGCCATATATTACAGTATATTGTGGTACAAATTGAGTTAAAGATATAGATAAGATAAATAAGAAAACCGATGTCCAGGTAATGACTGCAAACTTGCGGGGATCAATACGTCCTAAGAGTCTTCCAAAGAATGGAAGCATGGCTATAGCCAGTATGTTATAAATATTTTTGTAGAAAGCAACGCTGGAATAGTTAAGGTGAAGTTGTTTGTCAAAATAAATTGTGATAACAGTAATTGAAATCATAAAAGCAAAACCATAAAACATAAAACCCACCTCAAAATGGAGATAAGGTTTATTCTTTTTTAAAATAGAAACAATGTTTTTAAATGATTCTTTTACTGATTTTAAGAATTTAGTTTTGATAGTATCAACAGCAGTTTCAACATAGTCAATCTTAGATAATAAATGAACAGAAACGATACCCAATACTGCTACTAAAGGGAATATATAAGTGAATGCAAAGTTATCATAATCAAGTAACATGCCATACAAAAGAGTAGTAACCAGCATAACTATTTTATTCATACTGGTAGCATAACTATAAAGCTTGCCAAAGTAATCATGACGATAAGCATTCTTTAAAAAGAGGTTGATATGGGGATATATAATTGGCTGAGCCAGAAAATAAAAGAAAAAGATAGCCAGAAAAGCAATGTGATAATAAGAACTACTGGTAATCCCCTGAAGTGAATGCGGGAAAAGCAACAAAAGAAACAAGGGTGCCCGGGTTATAATAGCCGTATAACGAAGTAGTTTCTTCTTATCCTTAACCCTCTTCAACATTTCATTAAAGAAAATCAAAAAGAAATAAAGAATAACACTAAACTGAAACAATAAACCCAACTGATAGTTGCTTCCCTTCAAGCTCTTAATGAAAACAAATTCATTTAAAGCAAGAATACCGGCAATAAAACCTTCAATTATAGAGTACCAGAGATGAAGCTTATAAGCCTTACGTTCAACAAGATTTAGATTAAGTTTGCCAGTTAACATATATTAGATTAGAGGGTGCAAAAGTACGAAACAAATTATGAATTATGAATTATGAAT
>CAIWDQ010000170.1 GCA_903911455.1 uncultured bacterium | reverse complement strand
GTAATTATTCGACTGAAGCCATGTTACATGGTCGTATAAGTAATTTAATAACAGCTACTGAATGTTTGAGTCCTACTAGTCAGAATATTAATAAACCATTACGTTCAATTAATATTTACCCGGTGCCCGAAGAAATAGTAGAGATGTATTCCTATTCTGGCTCAAAACCTTATTCGATTGAAATACTGAAAGATTCGACCGTTTTACAATGTTTACAGGAATCTTTAAATATTCTAGCCACAATCCCAACTGTTTATGAGACAATTTCCAATCTTGTCAATAGCTTACATATTATTCAACCAGAAGATGATGATTTCGATATTAGTTATAGTCTTCCGAATATACCGTTTTCCATATTTGTTTCTGTTCCAAGTAAGCGTGTAAAAAATGACGCATTACGCGTTGCAGAAGCCATTTTACATGAGGCGATGCACTTGCAGTTAACATGGATTGAACAGTTTGTTCCGATGATTATTGAAACAGATGAAAGCTACTTTTCACCTTGGAAAAATGAACCGAGACATCCAAGAGGGGTGTTACATGCAATCTATGTATTTTGTGTCATTAAACAGTTTTTTGAACTGCTTATAAAACAAAACATTTCAACATCATCCATTCAATTTTTGAATGAACGATGTGATGTAATTTCAAATCAATTAGCAGAAATTAATGATTTTAAGAATTGTCAGCATCTTACAGAAAGTGGAAGAATTTTAACAAATAGATTGTTTAATTATTAAGCGATAATTTATTTATAGCTTTTTTAATTCTTCTATCGCTTTTTTTGCAGCTTTGCTAACCAATATAGATTCATCATTTGTCAGATTTTCTAATGCTGTAATTGCATTTTTAGACCCAATTTTTTCTATAGCAATGGCTGCATTTTTCCGAGTTTCTGGTTCTTGATCTTCCAACAGTTTTATTACATCATTTTCTGCATTTGCTGCTTTTTTGCCATACCATGATAGTGCAACTGCTATAGCACTTCTTACTTGTGATGCTGTAATATCCGATGCGAATTCTTTGTTATCAAGATCAGTGTTCAAAATTAACAATAATTTGTTAATAATAGATTCTAACGCTGTATCTTTTATTTTATCTTTTCCAATTTCACCAAGCTCACCAAGTGTGCCGATAATAAAAAGTATATAGGTATCATTTAATTTATTTAGCGTTTTATTATCTAGCAATTCAAAAAGATATTCCAAAACTTCATCATTGCATCTTAACTTCCCCAATCCACCTAGCAATATAGAACCCAAGGCTTTATCTTCTGTCTTTTTCAGAGTATCAACAAAAGCATTTGCTATTTTATTTGATTTTTCTACTCTATTTGATTGTAGTAACTCTGCGGTACTATCTTTAGTTTCATTATTTGATTTGATTTCAAATAATGGCAGTAACTCTGCGGCAGTATATTTAGGTTCTTTATCATTACTATTTAAATTTATAAGTAATTCATCCACGACATTATTTTCAGCGACTTCATCTTTATCAATTTCATTAATTATCAGTTTGAGATATTTAATTTTATTTTCAAGCTCAGATATTTCACCTGTTGTTCTTTCTTCTGACTCTAGTTTGGCTAAATCTAAGTCGATTTTAATCAAAGCAGTATTTTTAACTTCTTTGTCAATCTCACACCGACAATCTTTAAGTTTCTTATCTAGTTCTTTTTCGATTTCCTGCAATTCATTCAGTGCTATTTTGGTTCGCTCTATTTCAGTATTGGCATTAGTCGTTGCTTCAATTGTTTTGTTTGTTGCTACCACTATGTCTGTTTTTTTATCTACCAAACCTGATACGGCACTATCGATTAATCTATTTGAACGAGCCATCTCTTCTTTGACTAATTCCTTTACAGACTTCTCAATTGCATTTTCAATCGAATCCCATATTAATTTTAATACCGCAATAATTAGAACAAGTCCAAATAGTGCAATAATCAAACCTTGCCTCTTGCACCAACTTATAAAATCTTCTTGTGCATCATTTGATAGCTTTAACGCGAGCATTTTATGCTCTTCATCTGAAATTACGGAATTTCCAGGTTGAGTATCAGAGGATATTTTTATTGCAATATCATCGATGTGAATATTATTAGAGTTTGTTTTACGCGCTGGAGCAGTAGATTTACTCTGCGCTGTTGCTGTGACATTTTGTGTATTGGCAATCCCTATTGTCCCATAAAATATCAGCCCCAACAATGAAGAGAAAATAAACAGTATTTTTGGGCGATAGTTCATATATATATTAGTTGATTAGTGTCTTAAATTAACGAATTAACGGGGATCAGAGTTAGTTATTTACAAAATAAATCGTGTTTAATACTTCATTTGAACATAGGTTGACACATTCTAACCTATCAGTCCCTAGAAAATTCTTATTTTTCTAAGCATAACTTGCAACGAATACTACCCCCCCTAATACTCTCTTTGACCAACAAACTTTCTTGCCTCCCATAGTGCAATAACCACATCCATCTGACTATTATGTGATTTATCAACACCACCCATAACACGCTTCCATAATGCCAATGGGTCATTTGACCACGATTCATTTTCCCTCAATATCGCCAACGCATCTTTAGCATATCTCTTATTATCAATTGACTTGGTATATTTCCCCGGTTTAACACCAGCAATCTCACCAAGCTCAGCTAATCCTAAAAAAGCAGATTTGGGACAACCTTTATGTTCACTTGTCGGACTATGTGCAAATATTTTCGCCGCTGATACTTGCCATGCAGTTAATGGATCAACACCATGACTTGCAGCACTAGCCGCTTCAACAGCAATGATTCCGTACTTTGATTTTTTCATAAGACAATCTCGTATAATCCAAATCCATAAGACCCATTAATCGGCAAAGTATTAAACCAACATTGAGCAAGTAATTTAATCGCATTAACCATATTCTTACCCACACCCAGCTCTATCGTGGCTTCATCAGATGAGAAGATGGTTTTCTTTTTCATCAAGGCTTGAAAACCCTTCGTTAACCAAGCGTAGCGTAGCGAAAAAGTCTCATGACGGCCAAATGAGGCGCGTCTATCGTTATAAGGTTTGATCAGACTATCCATGTATTTAGCATTAGTAAGGTGTTTCGGTAAGGGTGGGTAAAGACTTTTTCATAAATTTTACGGATTCTAACATTATTTTCTAAGCGACTCCGCTTTATTTGTCTAGGTAATAACGCCACGTTAACCTCCTCTTTATTAGTTAGGGTTGTTTATTCAAGGGGCCTTAAAAATTTCTTTTCAAGGTCATCACCTTAAGCCGCTGAATGTCCTTAATAATTCATTCAATTCGGTATCAATGGCTTTAGGGGATAAAATAACATGCTTATACGTCAGACTCCGTCGAACTTTTAAAAATAATTCGCTTTAGATCGAATTATTTTGTAGAGGGGGAATAGCAATCACTTAAAATTATCAAAAGTCTGCTGTTATATACTTAAGTATATAAAATTAGAATTATCAGTAGACTGATAGGCAGGGATTTTTTTGCTAATAAAAAAATAAAAAATATTTCTTTAATAAGTCATCATCTGTCGTATCGATGTTATATAGTTGCGATACTCCGACCTTAAGATTATCAATTGATCCAGCGGAGATACTACACACCTCAACTAATGGATGATAACAGATGACTATTTGGAACCCCAGCGCATTACCCTATGAAAGGTTTGTTAAACAACAAGCTAAGGGTATTAGTAATATAGCGACTTTATTTGAATTACTGACTTATATCCGTTTGGCAAAATCGACGCATGAAGCCCACTTTATTGAAGAACTCATCAAACTTTTG
>CAIWDQ010000169.1 GCA_903911455.1 uncultured bacterium | reverse complement strand
GATCAATCAAGCTGAACTGGCTAAGAATATAAATGCTTATAAAAAACATCTCTCAGAACAATGGGAAGAGCTTCCCGAAATGATCTTTTCTTCATCTAAAACAGAAAGAGGGAAAGAAGATATCCTTAACTATATTAAAAAGAACTATAAGCTTTAAGAAAGTTGGAAGATTTATTATTATCAATAAAGGATCTGAGTGTTGCATTTAAGTCAGAAGGCAAACTTAATACTGCTGTTGATACTATTTCTTTTGATTTGCTTAAAGGAAAGACTATAGGAATTGTTGGAGAATCAGGTTCAGGGAAATCAGTGACATCATTAGCTATAATGCAGTTGTTAGCTTGTCCGCCTGCTAAGATATCTTCAGGTGAGATTATTTTTAAGCGTAAAGATGGCTCTTTACAGGATTTATTATTACTGAATGATAAAGAAATGAGAAGCTATCGTGGCAACGAGATTGCTATGATCTTTCAGGAGCCAATGACTTCGTTAAATCCTGTTTATAAATGTGGAAAACAAGTGATGGAGATCATTCTTCTTCATCAAAAGATAAGTAAAAAAGAAGCTAAACAAAAGACAATAGATCTTTTTAAAGAAGTATTACTTCCTGATCCTGAAGCTGCATTTAATAAATATCCTCACGAATTATCGGGTGGACAAAAGCAAAGGGTGATGATAGCAATGGCTATTTCATGCAATCCATCTTTACTTATAGCCGACGAACCTACTACAGCATTAGACGTTACTGTACAAAAAACTATTATAGAATTACTGAAGAAACTTCAGGATAAACATGGTATGTCTATCATTTTTATCACGCATGACTTGGGCGTAGTTGCTGAAATAGCAGATGAAGTTGCTGTGATGTATAAAGGAAAGATTGTTGAACAGAATACTGTGGAGCATATCTTTAATAACGCTCAACATCCATATACTAAAGGCTTGCTTGCTTGCAGACCAAAGCTTGAGTATAGAGTTGAGGTGTTGCCTACTGTAAGTGATTTTATGAATGCTAAAGGTGAAGACACTCTCTTTACAGAAAGAAGAGTTAATGAACTGGAAAGAAAGCATAAGCATGAGATATTATATCAGCAGCAACCAATTCTGGAAGTTAATAATATAAATGTAGATTTCACAACTAAGACAAATATATTTGGTAAGATAACTCAATCATATAAGGCTGTAAGAAATGTAAGTTTTGAAGCTTATGAAGGGGAAACATTAGGATTAGTTGGCGAATCAGGTTGTGGTAAGACAACTTTGGGAAGAACTATTCTTCAGTTAATTAAAGCTAATAGTGGTGATGTTATTTACAAAGGAATTTCTTTATCACAATTAAAAGCTGAAGAGATAAGAAAACTCAGACAGAAGCTGCAAATAATATTTCAGGATCCTTATTCATCCTTAAATCCAAGATTAACTATCGGTTCGGCGATAATTGAACCCATGAAAGTTCATAATATATTGTCTAATGATAAGGCCAGGAAGCATAAGGTAATAGAATTATTAGAGAGAGTTAATATGAACGAGTCGCAGTACAACAGATATCCTCACGAGTTCTCCGGTGGACAAAGGCAGAGGATTTGTATTGCCCGTGCTTTGGCTTTAAATCCCGAACTTATTATATGTGATGAGTCAGTTTCGGCATTGGATGTATCTGTGCAAGCACAAGTTCTAAACCTTTTGAATGAATTGAAGAATGAGTTTAAGTTTACATATATTTTTATTTCGCATGATTTGTCGGTGGTTAAATTTATGTCGGATCGTATTATAGTTATGCAAAAAGGAGAGATAATTGAAGCAGGTGATGCTGATGCTATCTATACTAATCCTCAGTCGGATTACACCCGCAAGTTGATTGCGTCTATTCCTCAACCTATTTTTTAACCTATTTGCTATTACGACATTTTTATATTAACTTTAATCACTTTTAATTTATGTAATAGATTCAGTTTTTTTTACTATTTTTGAGCCCAAATTAATAACACAATAATTATGTTTAAAACCAATGAATATTTTGATGGAAAAGTAAAGTCAATTGCTTTTCAAACCACTGATGGTCCGGCAACTTTAGGAGTAATGGCTCCCGGCGAATATGAATTCGGAACTTCTACAGTAGAATACATGACAGTAGTTTCGGGAGAGATGGTAGTTTTGTTACCAAATGAAACCGAATGGAAAACCTATAAAGAATTTGATACTTTTATGGTTCCTAAAGACACAAAGTTTAAACTAAAGATTGAAGTCGACGCTGCTTATAGGTGTCTTTATAAATAATTAATTTTTTTAATTCTAG
>CAIWDQ010000168.1 GCA_903911455.1 uncultured bacterium | reverse complement strand
ATAACTTACAAAAATAGCGTAGTGAAAGCAGGTTAGCATTATTCAGGGTCAACGAATTGTTAATATTTCCTGAAACTCAAATAAGATATACGCTAAGCAAGAAATATAAATTTGTTTTGCCACATTATTTGAAATCTCATATACCTCTATATCAAGGCATGCTCCAGTTTTTTTTAACCCATATTGCAGCTATCCGCTCATAAAAATGATATTATCAACAGTTTCAATTTTTTTTATAGCAGCCTTGGGCACTACAGATTTTTTACGAATAAATGGTGCTTTTTTGAACTTCAAGGCTTCATAAATTGCTTTTACCTTTTCTTCTGGTTCTGAACATCGTCTAATGCTTATCCATTGTTCTCTAATATTTTGAACTGTGGTTGTAACACATTTTTGTGTATTCATTATCCTTACTATTTCTCGCCATTGGGAGTTTATACCTTGTTGCTTCAATTGATGCCGTATAGTATTTACGACCCAGTATGCTAAAAGTCCTAAATGTAAGTGAGCTTGAGTTGCTGTATCTGATTTATGAAAAATGGGACGCAAATCCAAGTCGGTTTTTAATGTGCGAAAACTGCTTTCAATGTTTCTGATGCAGTTGTAAATTGTCCAGATTAAAGTTTCTTCTTTATCTTTTAAACTCGTTCGCAAGAAATAAACACCACATTCTTCTTCTTTTTTCAAATTAGCCTTTGGTATTTGTTCCCAATGTATTGTTGTGCAAATTTCCCTTGTTTGAGTATTATGACCTGCTTTTTTAGTTTTTTTATTTTCAGTACTTTTTTTTGATTCTCTTTCAATATCGATTTTATACAAACGGTGCATCGATGGATATTTTTGTTTAAGCCTTCCGATACGTTCGCAAACTTTATCGTAAGTTTTTATTCCCGATTTTTTCGTCAAACTTTGACTTATACATTTCAATCCCTGCTCAAATCGCTCCTGGAACAATGTTTTCATTGCTCTTTCTTTCATCGCTTTTGCAGGACTGGATACTTTCATATAATAGACAGAATCATTGTTTGTCTTTATTTTCTCTAAAGTAATTTCTCTTTCTTTTCTGTCTTTAACAATAACAGGGTTGCCAGTATCTGCCTTTTTTATTTCTTGTTTTGTTGATCGGGCTACACAGACATAATCATAGCCTTTTTCCTGAATAAGCAATAGATTTTCTTCTGTAGCAATCCCTGCATCTATTACAATAATAGCTCGTTGACTACTATTTGAAGTAGATAACCTCAGGTGATCAATTATTTCAACTAAGGTTTTGCTATCAGACATATTGCCCTGGAATAATGATGAGTATTTGATAAACCCTTCTACATTTATCACCAATCCCAGTACTACTAAAGGACAATCGCTTCGCTTTTCTTTACTGCGACCATAAGCGGCTAATCTGCTGCCTCGTTTCTCTCCTTCAAAATAACTGTTGGTTAAATCAAAAAGTATTATTTGATCATGTAAATCAAATAGATCACTTGTCTTTTTTGATAAGTGGTTTTCCAAGCCTTGCTTTTCTATGAATAATTTTTGACTGATTTGATACAAACGATCTTTTGTCAATTTATTACACCATTACCCTTTATATATTAGTCCAAAGATGTTAATAACTTTTTTTAAATTACGATTGAACTAATTTATAAAAGGCTATCTTTGTAAAAAAGAGAAATATGTCAGCACCAAAAACCTTTACGATAAAAGAAACCGAAACCGAAATTAAGAAGCTTATAAAAAAAAGTAATCCAATGATAAAAAAAAGGCTACAGGCATTATTGATTTTTAAACTTAATGAAGTTAGTGGTATTTCTAAGCGTTTAGTTTCTGACGAAATTGGTGTCAACCACAATAGCGTTCAAACCTGGAGGAGTCTTTATATTAAAGGAGGTATAAAAATGCTGATGTCTCATTCGAATATTGGATATAAACCAAGCAAAATAAATACTGAACAGGAAGAAGCCTTGAGAAAGAAATTAGAAGATCCTTTTAATGGTATTGTTGGCTTTATAGAACTATTGGATTGGTTTAATACGACTTTTGATACAACCATAAATTATAAAACCTTTCATGGATTTGTTGTTAGAAAGTTTAATGCTAAAATTAAAGTAGCAAGAAAATCTCATATAAAAAAGGATATTCAAGCGGTTGAGGCTTTTAAAAAAACTTCCAACAAATCTGTGGAAAAATCATCTCCGAGAAAGGAAAGAATTTCAAGAAAACAAATCTCTATTGTCAGGATGAAAGTAGATTTGGACTGTTTACCAGAAACGGAAAAGGATTAACCGCCAAAGGTATCAAGCCTATCTGCACGTTTCAACAGGTATTCAAATCCCTATACCTGTTCGGAGCATTCTCTCCAATTACAGGTGATCACTTTGAACTGGAAATGCCTTATTGCAATACAGATACTTTTCAGAGTTTTTTAAATGAGTTTTCTAAAAGTTCTCCAGAAGAATTCATAATTCTATTGCTTGATAATGGTGCATTTCATAAATCTCAAAAATTGATAGTCCCTGAAAATATTGCCTTGCTCTTTATACCACCATATTCACCCGAATTAAATCCAGCTGAAAAGATTTGGTGGAAAATGAAAAGAGCTTTTTCTGGAAAACTCCACAAATCATTAGATGAAGTGAGCGAATTTATAAAAAAAGAAGTGGAAAGACTAACAGCTAACAACATTAAAAATATATGCAGTTTTGAGTATATTTTCTTATATCCTTTTTGGGCTAATACATAGTAAGTATTGGTATAAATCCTCGTACTCATCAAAAAGAGATTGGTTGCCCTCAAGCCGCTCCAGTTCTGTGTTTGCCAACAAATCCATCAACTCTTCTTCACGAATTGTCTTTGCACAACCGATAGTCTTAATTACTTTATACTTGCCCTTGGTTTT
>CAIWDQ010000167.1 GCA_903911455.1 uncultured bacterium | reverse complement strand
ATTTTATTATGCCCATTTTTAAGATACATCACATCACAAAATACGAGTACGACAGACCGGTTAAAGAAAGTACCAACGAAATAAAAATATTTCCTTATTGGGGGATAGAACAGGAAATATTACAACATCAATTAGAAATTACAGAGCACCCTGAAGTTTTCCAATACACAGATTATTGGGGAAACAGAATTGGTTTATTTAATGTTTTACCACCACATAAAACATTGGTAATCGAGAGTAAATTAATTATTCGCACAACTTTATCGGAAGATTTGAATATTAATTTTATTTCCGGGTTCGATGAATTAAAAAATGAAGTAAAAGACAATCTTCAATTATTAGAACTTAGCAGAGCAGATAATATTCAATCACAAAAAAGTATTGATGAGATAATTGCAGTCTTAAATATTACTGATAAAAGTATTGCCGAGATTGCTCAAATTTGTAATGAATATATTTTTACAAATTTCAAATACATCAAAGGCATCACCAATATTGAAACAACAGTTGATGAAATTTTAGAATTGCGTTCAGGTGTTTGTCAGGATTTTGCGCATGTAATGTTACAAATTTTACGTACTCTGAAAATCCCTTGTCGATACGTGAGCGGATATATTTGTCCAAATAAAAAGGGTATGCGTGGCGAAGGTGCAACACATGCATGGATAGAAGCTTTTATTCCCGGTACAGGCTGGGTTGGACTTGACCCTACTAACAATGTTTGGGTAACCAATACACACGTGAAATTAGCTGTGGGAAATCATTTCAACGATTGCAGTCCTGTGAAAGGAACGTTTAAAGGACCGGCTCGTCAAAAATTATCAGTCTATGTTTCTGTTGGTTATGAAGACGGAAATATTTTTGAGGAAAAAACAAATGTGCAAATGCAAACCATTGCTGATAATGAAAAAGAATTATTGATCGATGATAATTTTATGGGGCAACAGCAACAATAATTTTGACATTATCCCAATTTTAAGTCTCACTCTAAGATACTTTAATCATCTTCCTCAGATTCATTATCTCTTTCTTTCTTCTGAAGAGTTTTCAAAGCTCTACTATACTTTAATTGATAAGACTCATGAAGTAAAAATGGAAAAATGGTTGGAGATTACTGAAAACAGCGTAATAATAAAACAATTCCCCAAAATTTGCATAAGAAAAATCCATACATGTGCCTAGTCTCAGTAATTGGTCGTTTATTGAGAATGTTTAATAATCTTCAGACAACGAAAAAGGCTTGGCGTTGTTGGGGAATTAGCATTCCGTCTGCCCATAACCGAAGCCCAATGATTGCAATATTGCTGATGTTTTATTCATAAGCCAAATTTATAACTTCAAGCCCGAACTAAAGCACAATAAAGAACAAATGTTGAGGCTAAATTCGGCAAGCCCCAATAATGCCAAACCTAATGTTAGCGGCTGTGCTACTTACTGACAACCCAATTAATAAGTGATTTTGTTTTGTCATTTTGCGTGAGACTATTTTAGATAAAGAGACGAGCTAAAGGTAGAGAAGCATTAAAAATGTTATGAAACAAAATAGCTGGAATTATACTTTCACCTTTTTCTCTTAGATAAGTCATAAAAACACCCAAAATAAAAGTGAAAATAAAACCTTCCATATAAAATTGAATATGTTGTTTTTCGTCAAAATATATGGCGTGTCCAATTCCAAATAATATAATTTGTATAAGTGCTCCAATTCCGATATTAGCTCCAAGTATTTTCCGTCTTGTAACAAAGATTAAATTCAATAGTCCTAATAAAATACCACGAAATATTGGTTCTTCCGATATCCCGGGCATTGTCAACTGAAACAACAGATATTCTTTTGACTTATCAATTTCTTGGAGGGTATTTATATGAAAAAAATTCCAACCCAAACTTATAGCAGTTAATATAATAAATGGCAACCATACGGATTTGTTAATTTTAAAAGCAAATCCAGCTTGTTCTTTTGTTAAATATGGAAATAGGTAAATGAATAAAATTGCCACAGCAAAACTTAAAAATTTACCCTGCCAATTCCAATTAAGTTTGTCCAGTATTGGAAGATTAGGAATAAATAAAATGGCTATAGTTGATAGAAAAAATATTGAAAAAACAAACAAAAGCTGTCGTTTTTCTGACTTAGTAAACAACATTGCAATTAAGCAAAGTAAAATGGATATACCTAAGTGAATACCAACAGTAGCTAAAGTTTGTAGAATTTCAGTCATGATTAATTTTTATTTGATAGTTCGTTTTTCTAAATAGGCTTTTGTCAATATTGTCAATGTTGTCGGACTTAGCATTACCGCTAACACGCTAATTTATGCTATAAGATGTAACGATTCTAAAAAAAGTCATATTGAAAATCAATATTTTAGTGTTGCGCTTTTTGTATTGTCGTTAGGACAATCCAATCTCCCAATCTATATTTTGCTTATTAAATAAACGTTCCTTTTGTGAAACTCTTTTTTATAAACACATTTTTGAGAAGAGTTGCTGTTGCCAATACCGGCCATTTTCCCAAAAAAACGTCCCATAAATCAAAGTTCTATAAACCCAACATCGTACGTTTACTTGGGAAAAATTTTTGGTATTCATTACCCTTAAATTTTAATAATTAAGAATTATAAACAGAGGTTATATAATTATACAAATTATCGAGACATATATTGCAAAATAATTTTCTTGCAATTTGTTGTTGTTCATTTTTAACGAAAAGCAACATAAATAACGCTGCCACAGTTATGTATTTTGCACCAAACGGTTAGATAATGAGGTACTATTTTTTTCCTGCAATATTTATTGTAATCTTCTGCTCTTACCCGGTACTTCATCCGTTCCATGCAGCCCATACAATGCCCGCAGGCTCCCATCTTTTGTCGGTTACAAGCTGCCTTTGCCCTTTTTTTAAAACAATATATTTTAGAGAAACTGCTAATACTACCAAACTGTCTTTCACAAAAGGAATATCCAGCAATAGTGGGTTTTGTTCAACGGTTGTGTTGGTATAAGGAAGGCTTAATTGGCTACTACTGCAACCAACTGCCGAATGGTTGGTTATATTAACTGCTGCTGCCGTTATACAGCAACAGACAGATTGCGTATAAGCAGGTGCTATTATTTTTTTTAAAGGGTTCAGTTCAGGCATATTAATTACCAACCCGTTTTCGGTTTTTGTTACCTGCCATGGCATCTTTAATCTTTCATTAATGCCGCTGCCGGTGTTAAACTCAAAGCCTGTTAAAAAAGGAACTGTTTCTATAGGCTGCCCTTTTTGTAAAAGACCTAGCTGTAGGCATTTTCTAAGAGGTTCCCTAAAACGGCATTGCATAACCAGATCTTTTGGATAGGCTATTACAGGCAAGAGCAGCATACGAAGGGTCTTGGTAATGGAAGAAGCTTTCCCAAATAAACCGGAGGAAGCAATGGTGGCTTTGGTCTGTTTTATGTTTTTACTAATAATGCGTACACAAGGAACTCCCTTTCTTTCATAGAAGCTTATATTCCCTGTCCTTCCTTTTCGCAGTATCAATCCAGATTTAGACATGTTATTCTTTTTTAATGAGCTAAATTAATAAAATATTTAAATAAAATAATACTATACCCTGCTCATTAATTTAAAACACCTGTTTACACTTTAACCACAAAACAACCAGCTTAACCTTTGCTTCTGGTCTCATTCGTACCATTGCCCTATATAGTCCAAGTATAGTCCAATATTTCATGGACTATACTTGGACTATACTATAAGCAGTCACGGCACAGGTATGAAGTATAGATAAGTCATGTACCACTATCAACACAATTTATTTAAACCAAAGTATTAATTGATTATGAATTATAAATTTTTAAATTAAATTTAATTATATGTATACGTTTTTAATTATTTAACGCTATTTTTTAAAGATTTAGAAAAATAAAATTGTATTGTTTTACTTTTTAGTGTTTATTTGCAGTCATAAATTTTAACTTTATGTCATTAAGATTTCAAGCAATCAGAGACCTTTCGAGCGAACCGAATGTAATTAATCAATCGGCTGCAAAAAAAATTACAAGCATTTTCGGAGAAAATGTTTTTACCTTAAAAACTGCCCGTGAATATTTAAGTGATGAAGCTTATAAGAGTTTAACCGGAAGCATTAAAGGCGGTAAAAAAATTGATCGTGCCGTTGCCGGAAGTATTGCAAATGGCATCAGGGCATGGGCTGAAAGTAAAGGTGTAACACATTTTACACACTGGTTTCAACCATTAACAGGAACTACTGCAGAAAAACATGATAGTTTCTTTTCTATAAAGAGTGATGGTACTGCCATTGAAGAATTTGACGGTGCTGCTTTAATTCAGCAAGAACCAGATGCT
>CAIWDQ010000166.1 GCA_903911455.1 uncultured bacterium | reverse complement strand
CTCCCTACAATTCGGCTAGCTAACGGTCGTGAAGCATAACTCAACCCCTCACTGGAACTAGCCAGCTTCGCTTGGCGCACATAATAACTATATCGTAAGATCAGTACTGAAACTTGCCCCATTGAAATAAATCAAGAAATATATTAAAAACGCAGCTTCCCTATATTACGCAGGCGGACTATTTCTGTTGTCGTCAAAGCTAGAATAAATTCCATAGTAAAAGCCGAAGATTTTTCCATAGAGAAAAGCGAAAGAAATTAATATTTTTGCAGAGTAAATTTGTAGGGCAATTACGGGAATAAACAATTTAGATGCTAACCTCTAACCAATTTAATTAAACAAATTGGAGGCGAGGCATAATGTTAGGAGAGGCAATGTACACAACAATAAATACACTGTGGGAAAAAGGGTTAAATAAAAGTGAAATAGCCAAGACTACCGGACATGATTGGAAAACAGTACAAAAAGTAATCAGGGATATTAATAATGGCCAACTTTGGCCTGAAAAGAAGTGTTATCCTCGTATTTTAAATAATTACCAAGAACAAGTAGTTGCTTGGCTAGAAGAAGGGCTCAGTGGTGTACGTATCTATGAAAAACTAAAGGAGACGGGTGTTAAGATTGGTTATTCTACAGTTAAAGACTATTTGGCTAGAATTAGAAAAAATGACAATATTTTCATTCGCATTCATACCAAACCTGGGGAAGAAGCCCAGGTAGATTTTGGCTATGTAGGATATACCACTGACCAGTCAGGCAAGCGCCGAAAAACATGGGTATTTAATATGCGCTTAAGTTATTCGCGTTTAGATTACTATGAAAAGGTCTATAACCAAAAAGTTGAAACTTTTATTCAATGTCATATAAATGCCTTTAATTATTTTGGTGGAATACCGGAGTATGTAAAAATAGACAACCTGAAAGCCGCCATTTTAGAGGCTAGTTTTTATGAGCCTGTATACCAGTCATTATATAAAAGTTTCGCAGAATATTCTGGTTTCAAACCCTTACCATGCCGAATTTATAGCCCTAACGATAAGGGCAAGGTAGAATCAGGAATAAAATATGTTAAGAACAATTTTTTTGCTGGCAGGACTTTCAAAGATGAGCAAGATCTAAATCAACAATTAAGAGACTGGCTAGATAAAACTTGTAACTGTCGCGTTCATGGAACAACGAGAAAAATACCAAAAGCGGTATTTGATGTTGAAGAAAAGGGGAAACTATTACCACTTCCTAGTGCCGAATTTAAACAGGCTCAAGTTGGTAGCCGTAAGGTTTATCACGATTGTCATATATTTTTAAATTATAATTATTATTCCGTCCCCTTTGAATATGTTGGCAAAGAAGTGGATTTAGAAGTTAGTGGTAATTTGGTGCGAATTTATTATCACCACAAAGAAATTGCTGTGCACCAGGAACTAAAAACCAGAGGTGACTTTAGCACTAATGATAGCCACTATCCAAAGTATAAACGGATTTCCCAAACAGAATATCAAGAAAAATATCAGGTAAAAATGGCACAAATTGGGCCTTATGCTGAACAGGTTTTCTTTTGTTTATTACAGCAGCAAAAACAATATTGGTATAAAAGTGTCCAAGGTATTTTATCTTTAAACAAAAAATATTCTGCTGATATTGTTGAATCATCTTGCAAGCGTGCCTTAGCTTTTGATGTGTCTGGCTATCAAACAATTAAAAATATTTGTGCAAATGGCAGCTACAATTTGCCGTTAGAATTTCAGGAGGAAGCTTATGCAAACTGCCAAAACTAAACTCAAAGAATTTAAGCTGGCTGGCATTTACAATTGCTTAGAAGAAAGACTAGCTTTTGCTAAAGAAAAATCATTAGCCTATGTGGATTTTTTGGAATTGCTTTTAGAAGATGAAACAAATAGCCGTAGAGATAATGGGTATCGAAAGCGTTATAGCAAAGCCAAGCTACCAGCACATAAAACGATAGAAGATTTTGATTTTAGTTTTCAGCCATCAATTGATAAAAAAACTATTAATGATTGTCTAACTTGTAATTTTATTCGTGAAAAACAGAATATCGTTTTTATAGGCAATCCCGGAACTGGCAAGAGCCACTTGGCAGTGGCTATAGGGATAAAGGCTTTAATGAAGAATTTTAAGGTCATCTTTACTTCTGTTGCCGAAATGCTACATACGCTTAATAGTGCTAAAGCTGATAATAGTTATAACCAAAAAATTAACTATTTTCTTAACCCTGATTTATTAATTTTAGATGAGTTAGGCTTCAAAAAGCTTCCAAGCTATAGTGCTGATGATTTTTTTGAAATTATCGCTAAAAGATATGAGAAAGGTTCTTTGATTATTACTACCAATAAACCATTTGAACTATGGTCTGATATTTTTACTGACCATATTTTAGCGTCCGCTATTTTAGACCGCATAGTCCATTATTCTGAAGTTATCAAAATTAATGGTCCAAGCTACCGTGCTAAAAATCTCAAAAAAGGAGGTGATCTTACCTAACTAATATTTTTTTGCTTTTTACTATGGAAAAATCTCTGGCCTTAGCTATGGAATTTTCCTTGACTTTGAGGAGACATTTACGTCTTCGCGCAAAAGCATGGCAATAATATCCTGACGAACTTCGTCATCTAAGGCTTTAATGAAGAATTTTAAGGTCATCTTTACTTCT
>CAIWDQ010000165.1 GCA_903911455.1 uncultured bacterium | reverse complement strand
TGGTCTTCGGAAGCTTACTTATTGCGTTTTAAAATTTCAAAGTAGTCTTCGGAAGCTTACTAATGTCATTTAAAAATTTCAAAGTACTATAAGTAAAATTTAACAAACAATTATCACAATTCAAAACCCTAATTACACGCCTATTATGATTATTCTTAAAAAACAGCTTTGGCACGGTATTTGTGTAGAGGGCATCCTTTTTTTGGTGAAAAAGATGTTTTTTTATTCTTTTAAGGATTTAATTTTTATTTTTGGTAAAAAAAGAATGTAAAATATTTTCACTTTTCTTAACCTTTATAATAAATATTTCGTATATTTGCTGTCTATATTTAATAAACTCTTTTATGAAAAAATTTTATTTTATCATAGTTGCAATCTTTACAATAAATATTGCAAATGCTCAGTGGCAACAATGTAACGGCCCATATGGTGGGCCAGTAAAATCAATATTTAAGTTAGACTCGACTTTTATTATTAATACTAGTTCAGGATTACATAAATCGACAAATTATGGCAATTCCTGGACTACAATTAATACTGGCTTAGGTTCTGATAGTATTTTGATTAGAACTGTTGCAATTAAAGGGAATTCAATAATTATAGGAGGGAACTTCCTTGGTATTTATTATTCATCAAATTTAGGACAAAACTGGACTTGGGTATATCCAACACCTTTTTATGTGTACAGTATAAATACATTTCTAATAAATGGAAATGATATTATTGCTGGTACTGATCAGGGGATTTATATATCATCAAATAATGGTAATACATGGACAGATATTAATTATGGGTTACCATCTAGTACACCAATTTTCACAATTAATAAGAATGGCAATAATATTTATATTGGTACTGATGTTGGTGTGTTTTTATCTACTAATTATGGTAATAGTTGGACTTCTATTAGCTCTGGTATCCCAACAGCAGTTGATGTATTTTCAATTTTAATAAATGGTTCAAACATTTTTGCAGGGACTTCACAAGGTATTTACTTGTCAACAAATAATGGAGGGAATTGGAATTTAATCGGATTACAATATCAAAGTATTTATACTTTAGTATATAATAATAATAAAATTTATGCAGGAACTTATATAGGTTTGTTTTCATCTATTAATAATGGGACTAGTTGGACTTTAACTGGGTTTACAAATTTAAGAATAAATTCAATTTATTCTAATGTTGACACATTATTTATATGTAGTCAAGCAGGTGCATATCTTTCTACTAATAATGGTTTATCATGGAATGAAAAAAACACAAATTTAATTAACACTGATATACGCTCTTTAACTACTTTTGGGAATAATATTTATGCTGGAACATATTATAATGGTCTTTTTACTTCATCAAATAATGGGAATAGTTGGAATAATTTAACTACAGGATTAAATTATAATCCAGCATTTTACTCATTAGCTAATAATAGTAATAATATCTTTGCAGGTACAATAGACTTTGGACCTTTTATTTCTAGTAATAACGGAAGTACTTGGATAAATGATTCAACAGGTATACATCCTCAAGCTGTTTTTGCATTAGCTGTTGATAGTAATAAAATATATGCAGCTACTGATAATGGAATATATAAATCCATAAATAATGGGAATACTTGGACTCAATCAGGTATTTTAGGAATGATAGTCCTTTCAATAGCCGTAAATGGGAATAAAGTTGTTGCTGGAGTTTACGGTGGTGGTATTTATATATCCACTAATTATGGTATTTCCTGGACACTTACAAATTTTCCAGTAACTCAGGCTTATTCAATTGGGATAAGTGGGAATAATATTTTTGTAGGTTCTTTCATGGATGGAATATTTCGGTCAACTGATAATGGTAATACATACACTTGTTTAGGACTTCAGTATAACTCTATTTGGTCTATTTTAATCAATGGTAATAATATTTTTGCTGGAACAGGAAGTTATGTTTATTTGTCAACAAATAATGGAAACAATTGGACAAATTTAGGTGAAGGACCATATAATTTTAAAGCATATTCTTTAGCTTTAAACAATAATTGCCTATTTGCAGGCACTTCTGATTATGGAGTATGGAAGTTGCCACTTGCAAATGACACAATAATAACTTCAGTATATCAATCAATAGGTGGGACAACAACAGGAGATGGAATATATAGTTTAAATCAGTCTTGTACTGTTAGTGCTAATCCTGACACAAGTTATTATTTTGTTAATTGGACTGAAAATGGAATTATTAAAAGCACCAATCCTAATTATACTTTTAATGTTATAGGAAATAGACACCTTGTTGCATTTTTCTCACATGTTAATGATACAATAGTAATTTCATCTAATCCTGCTATTGGTGGTACTCTGTTAGGAGGTGGGGTGTATGGTTATAATCAAAATTGTACAGTAATAGCTGTACCAAGTACAGGTTATATTTTTCTAAATTGGACAGAAAATGGTATTATTGTTAGTGCTAATTCTAATTATTCTTTTATAACCAATACCAATAGAAATTTAGTTGCAAATTTCTCATCAACTTTTGGAATAAATGAAAATAGCTTAAACAATAATATTTCTATCCATCCAAATCCTACATCAAACCACACAACAATAAGCTACCCACAACTAAACAACGAAGGAGATATACATATATATAATACCCTAGGGCAATTAGTGTATGAAGAAAAGCTTGCAAAAGCATCTTCACAAAAAGAAATAAACACACAAAGATTTAAAGCAGGGCTTTATAAAGTTATACTAAAAGAAAAAGGAATAATAAAAGGACAGGTGAGTTTAATTAAGGAGTAATTTGTTTCTTCTCCTCATTTATATTTAAACCCTGTCTTCGGTTATAAATATAAAAATAATTCATAATTTTATTTATAAATATACTTTCGTGAAAACACTTGTAATAATATTCCTCTTGAGGCTAAAAACAACAGGAAGGCAATCCACAGGCCTGTGTTATTGTATTGATGTAATACTAAATAATAAAGAGGGAAAAATAATATAAGCGTTGCAATTAGCATTGAATTACGCATTGCAACGGAGGCTGTTGCTCCCACATATATGCCATCCCACAAAAAGGCTGCAAATGTTACTATTGGCAACAGATATATTAAGTATATATTAGTATTTGTAAATTGTATAATACTGATATCATTTGTTAATAATGTAATTAACATCCTGCCAAAGCATAAATAGATAATAGTAAATGCCAGAGCAATGCCAAATCCCCACTTAAATAAGAGTTTAATTGTTGAATGTAGCTTTAATTTATCGTTAGCTCCTACATATTTGCCTACTAATGATTCGGCAGCATAGGCAAAGCCATCCATAAAGTAAGAAAAGAATATAAAGAATTGGTATAACAATGTGTTGGATGCTAAAACAGTATCGCCAAAGCGAGCAGATTCGGAAGTAAAGAAAGAAATAGTTACTATTAAAAGCAATGTCCTGATAAAGATATCTTTGTTAACATATAAGAAGTTCTTAAAGGCTTTAATATCTTTAAGCTTTGATATACTAAAATATTTAATAAGCTTACCATAATATTTAAACCACAAAACAATAGCAAACAACAAGCCTGTATATTGTGCCAGCATAGAGCCTAAAGCAATCCCCTCTACCTTCATCCCCAACACTTTTATAAAGAAAAGACTATAGACAATATTAATCACATTTACAAAAACAGCAATCAACATAGGTGTCTTAGCATTCTGCATACCAATAAACCAACCCAGCAAAGCATACAATATTATAGTGGCAGGTGCCGCATAAATACGGATATAATAATAAGTAGAAGCCATGCTAACAACTTCATCGCCTGCACCACACAATTTAAAACCAATAATAGCAATAGGACCCTGAAGAATTATAAGGAATATTCCACTAGCTAATGCAAGAATAACAGAACGTGAAAGAATGGCAACAGATTCGTTTAAATCTCTTTTGCCATAAGCCTGAGCAGTGAAACCACTTGTACCCATACGCAAGAATCCAAAAGCCCAGAATATGAAATTAAAGATCATAGCACCTATGGCGATTGCACCAATAGCAGTAGTGGAACCAATGTGTCCCATTAGCCCAACGTCAACCATTCCCAGTAATGGGACTGATATATTACTTATAATATTAGGAATTGCAAGCCTTAGAATCTTTCTGTTCACGATAGATATATTAAAATGTTATAAAGAAAGAATAAGACTTTAAAAAAGGTATAGATTAAGGATCAATAGCACCTTCAAATACATCTATCTTTTCAAGGAAATCCAATGAATTAACGATATAAGTTTCAGCAGGAATTGAAGCAGGTATTTTAACATCCTGAAGCAATCTTGTATTATCAAACACATGCCCTAACTCAATAAATTCAAAATAAGATTCAATAGCATATAGAAGTATACGTAGCTTGCCATTATCTTTAAAACTATTAGTCCAGTAGTCAAGATACTCCTGATAGTTATATAATTCGCTACCCGGTTGAAGTCTGTCCTTAGCCCAGTTCTTCATCTGACTAATCATTGATTTATTAACGAAATGAAAAGGTGGTCTTTCAGGAAAATAAGCTTCAATAGTTTTAGTTACCTTAAAAGGTGTAGTTGCAGAATCTTTGCCTGATGAAATATGATAAACATTATAATTACGCTTAGCTAACAACAACTGAACAATAGCATTAGAAGCATAATCAACAGAAATAATATCTAAAGGATAATGTGGATGAATAGGCACCAAACGCATCAGATTGATGGTAGCTAATGCCCAAAGTATAACAGGAGAACGAGGAATCCAAGGTCTGCTGTCGCCCATAATAATTGAAGGACGGGCAATTAGTATCTGATCTTCTTTTAAATACTGACGAAGCAATATCTCGCCTTGCATCTTAGTATAAGTATATTTTACAAGATGGTTAGCTTGAAGATTAGGAGATTCATCTTCAAAAATAAGTCGGTTCTTAATATCTTTACCACAAATAGTAGCTGTACCAACATAAAGGAAAGTACTTAAATGTGAAAGGTCTTTGGCCCATTCTAATATCTTTTGTAACCCACCAATATTAGCTCTAACTACAAGGTCATCATATATTCTGGAGAAAGAAGTATTAGCAGCTGAATGTATGATTACATCAATATCATTAAGATTTTTATTAGTTTTAAGAGATTCGGTAAGTTTATCATCAAAAAGGTTACCAATAATAGGGATAATCTTATTTCTGTCGTATTCATCATCATGAAGATCAAAGATGTGTTCAATCCTATGAATTGCATCAGCTTCAGACAAAGCTCTAATAAGGCAATAAATTTTGTCAACATCTTTTTGTTTAGATAAATTAACAAGTAATTCACCACCTAAAAAGCCTGTAGAACCTGTAAGAAATATATTCATTTATTAATAGTTAATTAATCAAAAAGCTCAAGACCTAGAATACCAAGTATAATTAAAGTAATAGAAGCAACTTTAGTAATAGAAAGTGATTCGTGATACCATATAATACCTATCATTGCTATCAATGCAGTACCGGCACTTGCCCAAATCGCATAAGCAATACTTACTTCCATCTTTTTTAATACCAAAACCAAAGCTGCTAAGCTAATTCCATAAAAAACAAACACCAGAATAGAGGGTATCAGTTTAGTGAAACCATCTGCTTTTTCCATGCAAACAGTTCCTAAAACTTCAAAAATAATACCTATACCTAATATAACCCACTTCATAACTGATTTGCTTAATCAAAAAAAGATACAAAAGTATAATTTATATCAATGCCAAATGATTTTGTAGTGTTAAATAAATATAAGAAAGATGTATTTAACATAGTTTAAGAATAAGAAATAAAAAGGGATTTGAAGAATAAGCCATTGTTATAAGACTATATTTTAGATAGTTTCTTAACTTATTCTCTTAATATCTGCGCCAAGCAAAGATAATCTTTCATCAATATTCTGGTAACCTCTATCAATTTGCTCAATGTTGTGAATAACGCTTTTGCCATTAGCTGATAAAGCCGCAATTAATAATGCAACACCAGCTCTGATATCAGGAGAAATCATTTCGATACCACGAAGAGGATATTGATGATCAAGACCTATGACAGTAGCACGATGAGGATCACAAAGAATAATCTGAGCACCCATATCAATAAGTTTATCAACAAAGAATAAACGGCTTTCAAACATCTTTTGATGAATCAAAACACTCCCCTTTGCTTGAGTAGCAACAACAAGTGCAATACTAATTAAATCGGGAGTAAAACCAGGCCAGGGAGCATCTGCAATAGTCATAATAGAACCATCCATGAAACGCTCTACTTCATAATGATCATTTTGCGGGATTAAAATATCATTACCAACTTTCTCAATCTTTATCCCTAAACGTTGAAAAACTTCAGGAATAATACCAAGATGATGGAAATCTACATTCTTTATAGTGAGTTCTGACTTAGTCATTGCAGCCAGACCAATAAAACTTCCTACCTCAATCATATCAGGAAGCAAGGTATGATTACAACCATGAAATTCTTTAACACCTTCTATCTTTAAAAGATTAGAACCAACACCGGTAATCTTTGCGCCCATTGAATTTAACATGGTACAAAGCTGGAAAAGATATGGTTCGCATGCTGCATTAAAAATAGTTGTAGTCCCTTTGGCTTTAACAGCAGCCATAACTATATTTGCAGTCCCGGTTACTGAAGCTTCATCCAAAAGCATATAACATCCTTCAAGATGAGCGGCATCTATTTCAAAGAAACTATGATTATGATCGTTATTAATCTTAGCTCCTAGTTTTTCAAAACCAATGAAGTGAGTATCTAATCTTCTGCGACCTATTTTATCACCACCCGGCTGAGGAAGATATGCTTTACCATATCTTGCAAGCAAAGGTCCTACAATCATTACAGATCCTCTTAAAGAACCTGCTTTCTTTTTAAAATCATCGCTTTTAAGATATCCCAGATTTACACAATCTGCCTGGAAGGTATACTGCTCTTTAGCTGTTTTCTCAACTTTAACTCCCATTTCACCGAGGAGTTCAATTAGTTTGTTAACATCACGAATGTCGGGAATATTACTGATAACAACTTTCTCATCAGTAAGCAATACAGCACAAATTACTTGTAAAGCTTCATTCTTGGCTCCCTGAGGAATTATTTCCCCATGCAATTGTTTGCCGCCTATAATTTCAAAAGAACCCATATTATCTTGAAATAAATAATATAATCACTTATCTTTTAGGAAATCTCCTTGGATTGCTTCTTCCACCTCTGCCATTATCTCTTGATTGTGATGCAGCAGAAGGTTTTTTTAGTTTCTCAAGAATATCATCTGATCTCTTAAACCTGAATTCAGCTTCAAGTACAAGTTTCCCATTTGACATTTTTTCCAGATGTTCTAATATCAATTCATCACTTACTGACTCTCTGTTCCAGTTTAGATAACATTTTTTCATATGTTGAGCAATACCTTCTGTGAGTCTGGTTCTGGAAGGACCATCCTCTAGGGTAGCTATTTTCTCAATGATCATTTCAATATTCCTACCATAATGCATGTATTTAAACTTCTTAGTTTTATACAATAGCTTTTCAGGTTTTACATCCAGTATCTCTGAAGTTGGAATTGGGAATGGAGAATCTACATCCAATTTAAAATCTGAGATTATAAACAGGTGATCCCAAAGTTTATGATTAAAATCAGCTACATCTCTTAAGTGAGGATTTATTTGCCCCATCACTCTGATGATAACTTTTGCTAAATTGTTTCGCTTTTCTTTGTCAGGTTCTTGTACTGCAGCCTCTATCATTTTCTGAACGTTTCTGCCATATTCAGGAATTACTAACCTGCCTCTTGTTGTGTTATATTCCATAATTCTAATATTGAATTATTTTTTTATTTTTATATATGTTAAAATTAAGATAGCTGTATTTTTGCTTTGATATATAAATTATGATTGCAATTTGGGATTTATTATAAAACTATCTCAATAAATAGTTTGCAAATGTAATCATTTATTTTCTATTTGATAACTTTAAGTTTAGCAAATTTAAGTAATAATTGTTTTTGCCCGATATTCTCAAAGAAAACTGTTGCCTTTTTACTAGCTCCTGTCCCCTCAACCTGCAACACTTTCCCTCTTCCAAACCTATCATGTTCAACATCTAAACCTGTTTGAATAGTTTCAAAATCTATTTCTTCTGATTGATATGAATCTGATTCAGGATTTAGTTTCTTTAATTTTGTTGTATCAACAGGTTTTGGATTATTAAAATTAAATTCCTTTTTAGTAAAATTCTCTGAGGAAAACAATTTACTTATCATAGGATTCTTTTGAGGAAAGTCAATATAACTCACATCTATTTCTTCAATAAACCTACTAGGTTCTGAGTAAGTAAGATTTCCCCAACGATATCTGTTCTCAGCATATGTAAGTGTTAAACTAGTTTCAGCACGTGTAATTGCCACATAAAACAATCTTCGTTCTTCCTCCAGATCACTTCTTGAACCTATTGACATTATTGAAGGGAATAAGTTTTCTTCAAGACCAACAACATAAACATAAGGAAATTCCAGACCTTTAGCTGCATGTATTGTCATTAAAGAAACCTTGTTATTATCATTTTCATCATCAGTATCAGCATCGGTAAGCAAAGCAACATCTTCCATAAATTCATCCAGCGTCCTGATGTGCAGTTCACCGGTTTCTAATGTTTCAGGGTTGTTGGGTTCTGTTTCGGTAAAGTCTTTAACAGCATTCAATAACTCCTCAATGTTTTCGAGCCTGCTTACACCTTCAGGAGTATCATCCTCATTCAGAGTTTTCATGATGCCAGTTGTGATAGCTATCTTCTTTGCCACTTCATAAGCATTCTGAGTCTTAAGTTGTATGCTAAAACTTTTTATCATAGCAATAAAATCAGCAATCTTATTCTTGGTTCCCTGATTTATGTCAATTTTAAAAAATTCTATTGCTTCCATCACACGCCAAACGCTTCTATCGCTTTCATCTGCAGCTATCCGAAGCCTGTCTAATGAGGTTTGTCCTATTCCTCTTGCCGGATAATTTATTACGCGCATCATTGCCTCTTCATCATTATGATTGATAACCAAACGAAAATAAGCAATAAGGTCTTTTATTTCTTTACGTTTATAAAAACTCAAACCACCATAAATACGATAAGGTATATTAAGCTTTCGCAAAGCCTCTTCCATTGAACGCGACTGGGCATTGGTACGGTAAAGTATTGCAAATGCATTGTTAGGCAACTGATGGTTCATTTTAAATTCAAAGATAGAATTGGCTACCAACGAACCTTCTTCATTATCGTTCTGTGCTTTTAAAAGCTTTATTTTATTTCCGTCTTCATTATCGGTCCAGATTTCTTTAAAGATTTGGTCTTTATTTTTTGCAATAACACTATTTGCAGCGTTAACGATCATTTTAGTTGAACGATAGTTTTGTTCTAATTTATAGATCTGCAAATCGGGATAATCTGACTTAAAATTTAAAATATTCTGTATATTAGCTCCGCGGAAAGCGTATATACTCTGGGCATCATCACCAACTACACAGATGTTTTCGTTATTCGCGGCAAGCTTTTTAACAATTAAATATTGTGCGTAATTGGTATCCTGATACTCATCAACCAAAATATATTGGAACTTACGTTGATATTTATACAACACTTCAGGAAAATCTCTGAGCAATACATTTGTATTAAACAACAGATCATCAAAATCCATAGCCGAAGCCTTGCGCAAACGATTGTTATAAATAGTAAAAATACGCCCAATCATAGGTTTGCCGGCATTCCTGTCCTGCAAAATTAATTCAGCATTATTATTATAATCAACATCAGAAATCAAACTACTTTTAGCTGACGAAATACGACTCAGTACAAAACCCGGAACATATTGCTTAACATCCAGATTCTGTTCCTTCAAAATGCTTCTCATCAGACTCTTCGTATCATCTGTATCGTAAATAGTGAAATTAGATGGATACCCTATTTTTTCGGCCTCATTCCTTAAGATTCGGGCAAACACCGAGTGGAAAGTCCCCATCCAAACATTGCGTGCATCGTTAGAACCAACAAGGTTTATCACACGTTCCTTCATTTCTTTAGCCGCTTTATTAGTAAAAGTAAGCGCTAAAATATTAAAAGGATCAACGCCTTTGCTAAGCAGGTAAGCTATTTTATATGTAAGAGCGCGCGTTTTGCCCGAACCCGCCCCCGCAATAACCATTACAGGGCCTTCTGTACATTCAACGGCTTTACGTTGTTCTTCATTTAGTTCTGTTAAAAAATTCCCCAAAATAAATTCTTATTATTAGGCTTCAAAATTACTATAAAGATTTGGCATTTGCCTTATCTATTTTTATAAATAATATTAAAGGGAAGTACTTGGAGTGCCTTGAGTACTTGGAGTGCCTTGAGTTGTAAGGCAATTAAGATATGATTATTTATTTTTATGATGATTTGTTTTATTTTTACAATGTATTGTATGATGTTTTAAATTCAGGGGAGTGCCTTCTATGTTGCAAAACAAGTTTCATAGTTGACATTTAACTTTTTTTTATA
>CAIWDQ010000164.1 GCA_903911455.1 uncultured bacterium | reverse complement strand
CTTTACACGTTTTCACGGAAGATTTACACCGGTGTAAATCTTGTTTGAAGTTGTGTAAATCTTGTTTGAAGTTGTGTAAATCTTGTTTGAAGTTGTGTAAATTTTGTCTGAAACAGTGTAAATCTTTTGTGAAGTAGTGTAAATCTTTTGTGAAGTAGTGTAAATTTTAAATGAAGTGGTGAAGAGCTTATATGAGAAGGTGTAAATCTTATATGAGTAGGCGTAACGTCTATATTTAAGTGTTTTATGGAATTCTAAATTTAATTCTTCTTATTGTTTAAGTATTAATAATATCTTTAATAATAATATTGATAAAAAAAATATTAAACTTACGTTGAGGTATGGTGTGTTTGTTTTGTATGGTATGATTTTATATTCTTTTTATCAAAATCAAACTAAAAAAATCATACTAAAAATAATAATCATAAAAATCATCATCAAAAAAATAAAAAAAACACTAAAAATAAATCTGAGTATACTTTTTATGAGTACAAAAAAAAAGCTGCCTCTTTATAAAAGAGACAGCTTTTTTGTATGTTTTAGAATTTAAGTCTTAGTTAGCAACTTTAATATTCACAACAACTTGACCTGCATCAGTGCCAGATACTGAAACAACTTGAGCAACACCTTTTTTGTTAGGATTAGCACTTGTAGCAGCTGTTTGGAATGCAAAAATATCACCTGCAACTAAGTTTTGTACGTTCATACCAGTTGGATTTAAAGCAGAAATTGTAGCAGAAGTAGCATTAGCATAATCAAAACCTGTAACTTTTAAAAGTTTAGTAGCATTTTGAACTGTCCAAGTACTTGGAGCACTAGCAGTAGTGAAATAAACATTTAATAATGTTAAATCATTTGGAGCAGAAATAGAAGCATTATTAGCTGAACTGAAATAATAAATCATATCAATTTTGTTAGAACTAGTTTTTGCATTAGCTAATGAATAAACTGTTCCATCAATTGAAGCAAAAGAACTTCCTAATGTAGTGTTATTATAAGAACCTATAGTAACATTAGGATAAGAAGTTGGAGGATTTGAACCAGCTACATTAATTGTAAAGTTTGCAGAAGTTGTTTGATCTTTTGCATCAGTAGCCTGAACTTTAATTACAGTATTAACAGTGATGCCAGTGATAGTTGTTGTAAAACTATAACTTTTATCATTAGTAAATGTAGTAACAGCTGAACCAATTTGAGTTTCGCCTGCTGTAGTAACATTAAAGAATTTTACAGAAGTTAAACCTTCGTCAGAAGTAATGGTTCCTGTAACTGTCCAGCTTGTAACACCAGCTGCAAGTGTTGTAGAAGTTATTCCATTCGTAAATGTAACAACAGGAGCTGGTAAATTAGTTGTGTCTTTTTTACAACTTGAAAAGATGCCTACAAATAAGGCAATAATGATTAAATAATTTAATTTTTTCATTGTTCTTAATTTTAATTTATTTGATTTAATTTTGATTATTATTATTTTGAATTTATTGTTTTACAAATTTGATGCCAAAATTACTAATTAATTTTCAATCTGAAAGTATTCTTAATTAATTTTAAGAGATAAAGATTGGATTAAAAAGCATTAATGACTTGTTGTTTTTTCTAAAAAAAATATTTAGTATGATGAAATATTAATTTCCAACATAAGAAACATTAGAGAATGTTCCGGCAGTAATAGCTAAAGCTGCTAAAGATGAATTTAAGCCTGTAAAACTAAATGTTCCGGAAATAAGTTTTTGTGTTTTGTCTAACTGAGTAAATTTAGCTGATCCTGAAGTAGCTGCGTAAATATCATTAGCAGATGCTGTAGCAGATAATTTGTAAAGTGTAGTTAATGATAAACTATAAGTTGAAGTAGTATTTAAGCTATCAGTAGCCAAAGTAGGAGAAATAGTAAGTGTAATAATTTGCCCATCAGCAGAAGTTCCAGTTAATGTAATGGTATTGTTTGATTTTGTACAAACTCTAACAGCAGAACTCCAATCAACATTATTAACTTTTGCCGACATTGAAGTATTAAGCCCTGGAATGATAAGATTCCCATTACTATCTTTCTTACAACTAGATATAATTGTAATAAATAGGATTGAAATAATTATTAAATGAATTTTTTTTAACATAAATATGAAATGTTTAATTGAGATTTATTTATATGTACTCTTTAAATTTTCTGCAAAATTAACAAATAAAGTTAGAATATTGTTTTATTTTTTAACATTTTATTTAAAAATAATTAAGATATGTAATTTTGTTTTTTTAATTATGATAGTATAACCATAACATTGTAAGTAGACAAAGTTAATATTAAATTCTTTTATTTAAATGATTGCAGGTTCACCAGGCGGGTATATAATCCATTCAGATTAAATAATTCTGTATGATTTCCTCTCTCAACGATTTCCCCTTTGTTCATAACGATTATTTCATCGGCATGTTGTATTGTAGATAAACGGTGTGCAATTACAATAGAAGTCCTGTTCTTCATCAGATTAGTAAGCGCTTCCTGTACATATCTTTCCGATTCAGTATCAAGTGCCGACGTTGCCTCATCAAGTATCATAACAGGAGGATTTTTCAAGACAGCTCTTGCAATACTAATCCTTTGTCGTTGTCCACCCGAAAGATTGGCTCCTCTATCACCTATATTAGAATGATAACCGTTCTCCATCTTAATAATAAACTCGTGAGCATTTGCCACTTTAGCAGCAGCTATCACATCTTCCTCCTTAATGTTCGTCATACCAAAGGATATATTGTTATAAATAGAATCATTAAATAGCACAGTATCCTGTGATACAATACCAATTAATCCTCTTACATCAGATATAACCAAGTCTTTTACAGGAATAGAATCAATGAAAATTTCTCCTGATATACAGTCGTAAAATCTGGGCAACAGGTCTACAAGTGTCGACTTACCTGCTCCCGATGGTCCCACAACTGCAATTATTTTCCCCTTAGGGATTATAAGATTAATGTTCTTTAAAACCTCAAAGTGCTTATTAGTACCATCATCAATAATATAGTTAAAATTAACATTCCTGTATTCTATTTCTTTTGTGAAATCTTTTATAGCAACAGGATTCTCTTTTTCTATGATAACCTCCTGAGCATCCAGTATCTCATTCACTCTTCGGGCAGCAGATATTCCTCTTTGCAAATTGTAGAATGCATTAATAAATGACTGGGCAGGTGGTATCATTCTGGCAAATATAACTACAAAAAGTATCATTGAGTCAGGAGTAAGCTTCTTAGTTAGTACCAATTGTCCCCCAAACCAAATAATAGCCACTAAAGCAATTACTGCAAGTGTCTCAGTTAATGGTGCAGCCAGGTCACGACGACGATAAATCTTCACCATTAATTTATATAGAACGTGGTTTAATTCTTTAAATCTTTTATGTGCAAAATTAATTACATTAAATGCTTTTATAATCCTCAATCCTGATAAAGATTCTTCAATAACTGACACCAAAACACCCAATTGCCTTTGTCCTTTCTCCGAATTCCTTTTTAAACTCTTCCCAATTTTAGTTATAAGAAAGCCCGATATTGGAAAAGTAATCAAAGAGATTAACATAAGCTTAGGACTAATTATAACAAGAACTGTTAAGTAAACAATTACGTTAATTGGGTCTTTTATAATCATCTGCAAGGTACTTACAACCGACCATTCTATTTCATTTAGGTCAGATGTTATTCTCGACATGATGTCACCTTTTCTTTGTTCACTATAATATGAAAGAGGAAGTATAAGTAAGTGGTGATAAATGTCGTTTCTCATATCTCTGATGATCCCATTTCTTATTGGAGCAAGAAAAAACATCCCCAGATACCTGAATAAGTTTCCTAAAAAAGAGAACAATACAAATAATCCCGAAACAAATCCTAAAGCAAACACAGCACCTCTTTCATCTCTGAAGACACCTACTATATAATAGAAGTTATCTATTATTGATTTAGGATTAAATGATAGGGGAGGAGCCACTTTAACAGGCTCAACCATCTTAAATAATATTAATAGAAAAGGTGCAATTAATGTTAATGAGAAAAATGAGAAACAGATATAAAGTAAGTTAAACAGAATGTTAAGTCCTGCAAAACCCCAGTACGACTTGATGTATTTAAAAACCCTTAGCAAATCTTTCATGACTGCAAAGGTAAAATAAAATAACTAATCAACTTGTAATTTTAATTTCTTTTTGTTTTAAAGATTGGAATTTCTTAATAATCTTCTTAAACTCGGTTTGCAATAGATCATCATCGATTTCGTTTGAATGCTCATTATAATAAAGAGTTTCAGTATTCGAAATAAATGCTGGAATAACAAAAGAAACATCTGTATTTATTTTCTTTAGGAAGACAATTTTCTTTCCAATTTTATAAATATAGAATAGTAATGCACGCATTTCATCATCAAAATCTTTATAATGAGGGAGGATTACAAAAACAATATCAGATTGAACAATAGCTTTACGACTAACTGATGCTGATGTATAAGGAACTTCATAAATAGTGGTTTCTGCATCATCAAATTCTGAATTTATAGCTTTAAATATATGCATGTCGTGGTTCTCTCCATACTTATGAGTCCCTGAAAGTATTGTAGAACCATTGTCTATAACAGTTTTAAATACCTTTCCAACTTCTATCTCTTGTATTGTAATAGCATTAACTGTACAACTTCTTGCACATTTCATACATCCATGGCAATTATGTATATCTAAAGTTACACAAGGAACTTCTCTTTTTAATTCTCTTGCATCGTGGCTGCAATAAGTAACACATCTTCCACAATAAGAACACTTAATTTTATTTAGATAAGGAATATTGAAATGGATTACATGGCAAGTTAAGTTATCAGCATCCTCTTTAACAAATGCATTATTAAAATATGCGTTAATAAGATGAACTCTTTTTTTAGCCTTATTACGAAGTAAGTTGAAAAGTATTAGAGTTAGATTTGGTGAATTAGATTCATTGTTAAAGTTTAAGACAGTTGTTTTAATATCCATTCCTTTTGTTTTCATAACCGTTTAGTTTTTATTTCAGATAGTGGTACTAGTATGTATAAATCGTTAGCTTTATATTTTGAAGTTATTTTTAATATCATGTAACTTTTATTAAAAGATATTCGTCAAATGTTATATTTAGTTTTAATAGTTTTTTATTTAATACAAGTTCAAGTGTCATCTTTATTACTAATAATAGTATTAAACAATGCATATTTAATATTGTTCCATGATCTTTAAAGCTTCAATTTAACTTAATATAAGATTTTATTTTAAGAAAAGTATTTCTATTAAGAATATTTGTCGTAAAATTGTAGATTATTTCAAAACATGTAAATTTATCATTAAAAAAATACATATGAAAAAGATTCTTTTATCAATTATCTTTATAATAACAGTCGCTTTAAGATTGTCTGCTCAGGACGAGGCCAGACTTATGCGCTTTCCCACTATTAGTGGAAACAAAATTGTTTTTAGTTATGCCGGCGATTTATATACCGTCGATCGTACTGGTGGTCTGGCTCGCAAACTTACAAATGACAATGGCTACGAGATGTTCTCTAAGTTCTCTCCCGATGGTAAACAAATCGCTTTTACTGCTCAATACGACGGTAATACTGAAGTTTATCTGATGCCTGCCGATGGTGGCATCCCTAAGAGGTTAACTTTTACAGCTACATTAGGTAGAGATGATATCTCTGATCGTATGGGACCAAATAATATTGTTATGACCTGGCGTGATAATAATAGTATTGTATACCGTTCGCGTAAGCAAAGTTTTAATGATTTTAAAGGTCAGTTGTTTGTTGCCAAAACCAATGGCGGTCTTTCTGAAGAGTTGCCTTTGCCTGTTGGTGGTTTCTGTAGCTATTCGCCCGACAAGAGTAAGCTAGCTTACAACCGCGTTTTCAGAGAATTTAGGACATGGAAGTACTATCGTGGTGGCATGGCTGATGATATTTGGATATACGACTTCAAGACTAAGAAGATTGAGAATATTACGAACAACCCTGCGCAAGATATTCAGCCAATGTGGAAAGGTGATAACATCTATTTCCTTTCTGATAGAGATCGTACTATGAATCTTTTTGTTTATAATATTACTACAAAACAGACTCGTAAACTTACTACTTTCACTGACTATGATATTAAGTTCCCTTCTTTAGGCGACGATGCTATTATCTTTGAAAATAGTGGCTATATTTATACTTTTGATCTGGCTACTGAGAAGTATAACAAGGTTAATATTCGTATTGCCGACGATTTTGTTACCGGACGTACCCAGATGAAAGATGCTTCACGCAATATCAATACATCTTCTCTGGCTCCTGATGGAAAGAGAGTTGCTTTTGGTGCCCGTGGCGACGTTTGGACTGTTCCTGCGAAGACAGGCATCACTAAAAACCTTACTCAGACTTCAGGTGTGCACGAACGCAATGTTGCTTGGTCGCCTGATGGAAAATATATTGCTTATATTTCGGATGCTACCGGCGAAGATGAAATTTATATAACAGCTCAGGATGGCAGTCAGAAGGCTATACAACTTACTAAGAATGCTGACACCTATAAATATTACATTAATTGGTCTCCTGACGGTAAAAAGATTATGTGGAGCGATAAGATGTTAAGATTACAGTACGTTGATATTGATAGTAAGAGCGTGACTCAGGTTGATGTTGCTACTGATGGTGAGTTTAATCAGTATGATTGGTCTCCTGATAGCAAGTGGATTACTTTTGTAAGACCTGATAGAAAAACTCAGTCAACTATCTATCTTTATGAGTTGACTTCTAAAAATAAATATCCGGTTACTGATGGTTGGTACGATTGTGGTAGCCCTGTGTTCAGTAATGATGGCAAGTATTTGTTCTTTACTTCAAATCGTGACTTCAATCCTATCTATAGTTGGACCGAGTGGAATCATGCGTATGTGGATATGAGTAAGATTTATTTCGTTACTTTAGCTAAAGCTACCAAATCTCCTTTCGAACCTGTTAATGATGAAGTAAGCATTAAATCTAATGATGATAAAAAGGATGATCCTAAAAAGAAAGACGATAAAAAGGATGATAAAGATGCCAAGACCGATAAAACTATTAAGATTGATATTGATGGTATTATAGGTCGTATTGTTGCCTTGCCGGTTGATGCTTCCAGTTATTGGAATATTAATTGTATTGATGGCAATGTGTATTATCAAAGGCATTCAAGAGGAGAGCGTCGTACAGCTTTGTATGTCTATAATCTAAAAGATCAGAAAGAAACTAATCTTGGTGATATCGGTGGTTACGAAATTTCTGCTGACACCAAGAAGATGCTCGTTAATACCGGTGGTAGGTATAGTGTTATTGATCTCCCTAAAGGTAAAGTTGATACTAAAGATTTTCTTGATCTATCTAACATGAAGGTTATGGTTGATCTTAAAGCAGAGTGGAAGCAAATCTACGATGAAGCATGGCGTCAGATGGAATATTTCTTCTACGACAAGAACATGCACGGCGTTAACTGGAAAGCGATTCATGATAAGTATGCCGTTTTGTTACCTTATGTAAACAATCGTAACGATCTTAACTACCTTATAGGCGAGATGATTGGTGAACTTAATATTGGGCACTCTTATGTTGGCGGTGGTGATAAAAAAGATGCAACTCGCATTAAACTGGGTCTGCTTGGCGCGAAAATTAGTAGAGATGCGTCAGGGTATTATAAGATTGATAAGATTTTGAAAGGCGAAAACTGGGAAGATAACACACGTTCGCCTTTAACTGAGCTGGGTGTAAACGTTAAAGAGGGCGATTTTATTATTGCCATCAATGGGAAGTCTACTAAAGAGATGAATGATATTTACGAAGCTTTGGTAAATACTGCTGATAAGCAGGTTGAACTTACTGTTAACTCTACTGCCAGTGAAAGCGGTAGCCACAAGGAAATCGTTATCCCAACCGGCAACGAAGAACCTCTGTATTATTATAATTGGGTTCAGAATAACATTGATAAAGTTAATAAAGCCACTAATGGGAAGGTGGGTTACATTCACATCCCAGACATGGGTGTAGAAGGTCTTAATGAGTTCGTTAAGCATTTCTATCCTCAGTTAAGTAAAAAAGCTTTGATCATTGATGATCGTGGCAATGGTGGTGGTAATGTTTCGCCTATGATTATTGAGCGTCTGCATCGCGAACTGGTGTTGATGAGTGTTGCACGTAATACTGCCCCTGAGCCTGCTCGTCAGGACTTTCAGGTTGGCCCGAAGGTGATTCTTATAGATCAGTACTCGGCTTCTGATGGCGATTTGTTCCCTTATCAGTTCAAGGCGTTGAAGATGGGTAAAGCTATCGGTCTTCGCACTTGGGGCGGCGTAGTTGGCATCCGTGGTTCTCTTCCTTTTATTGATGGCGGCTTCCTTAACAAGCCCGAATTCGCTCATTATGATAAAGAAGGAAAGCAATTTGTTATTGAAGGTCATGGTGTGGATCCTGATATTGTGGTTGACAATGATCCTGCAACCGAGTATGCCGGCGATGATCAGCAATTGGATAAAGCTATTGAGGTTGTGATGGATGAACTGAAGAATAACCCTCAGGATTTACCTGCTGTGCCAGCTTATCCTGACAAGAGCAAGTAGTCAATTACGAATTACGAATTACGAATTACGATTTTTAAGACAATAATTAAGAATTAAGAGGAAAAGAGTGCCTTAAGTACTTAAAGTGCCTTAAGTGCCTTAAGTTGTATTAATAAAAAGGGTTGTCATTTATATGGCAACCCTTTTTGTTTTATATTAAGCTTTTCTATTTTCTTTAATTGTAAAATTATTATTACCTAAACTTTTAGTATGTTAGGCATTCTAGGCATTTAAGTTCGTATGTTTGCAAAAAATAAGTTTCAGAAATAATTACTAAGTTT
>CAIWDQ010000163.1 GCA_903911455.1 uncultured bacterium | reverse complement strand
TGCGCCATCATACTCCACAATGTCATTAGACTTGGCAACCAATGGTTGTCCACCGGTTCCAGCCCATGCCTCAGCATATCCTTCGTTAAATGTTCCAGTATCTTCGGTGAACAAATAACGCTGTCCAACAACCGGCGCAACTAATCCAGCACCCGGTCCGCTGCGTAGCGGGTCAATTACAGACAATACCGGATCCAGTGTATTGCTGGGTGTTGACGCTGAGTCCACTGTAAATAATAAAAACCGATCATCTGTTGGGTCGTAACTTACATGACCTATAACTTCAGATCCATCATCTTGCTCTAATTTAATATAACTAATGCCATCTCTTAATACTCCATAAACGCCAATAACAATTGTTCAGTAAGCGATACTATATATATTACTTATCAAAGTTGTGAAACACCGGACATTTATATTCCAAATAGTTTTACACCAAATGGAGATGGTTTAAATGATATATTTAAAATAGAAACAACAAAAGAATTTAACGATTTTAAATTAATAATATATAACCGTTGGGGAGATTTAGTATTCGAAAGTAAAGATATAACAAAAGGATGGGATGGTACAGATAAAGGAAAAACTGTTCCTTTAGGAGTTTATGTTTACTTGCTTACAGGTACTATTAAAGATAGTAATGAGCAAATAAAAAGAACTGGAAGAGTAACTGTGTTGAGGTAAGAAATTACAAAATATTCTTAATATGGAAACACTATTAAATATATCAACAAAAGCAAAAGTCCTCTCCTTTGGAGAGGATTTAGGAGAGGTTAAGGTTTATCCAAATCCGGCTAATGATAAACTAACTATACAATTGGATAATACAATGGAAGGAAAAGCTATGGTTGAAATACTGGATTTGACTGGTAAACTAATTTACAGTTCTACTATCAATGCTGATTTTAAATTGCAAACAATAGATATTAGCAAAGTTAGTAAGGGCATCTACTATTTACGTATCAGTAATAATAACACAACAAATAATCAGAAACTAGTAATAATTAAATAACAAATAATAAAAGGGTAAAGCATGTTATATGCTTTACCCTTTTAAAATTAAAAATGAGATTAAGCTTTACAATTTTATTATTCTATTGGGGATTTATAATTACAAAAGCACAAGTTGTAAACTTGGTTCCAAATGGTGATTTTGAAATAAATTCAGCATTACCTACAAATGCAGATCAAGTAAATTTATGTTTAGGTTGGAATAATGTAAATGGTATTTATTATCCATCTTTGATTTGGGCAGGGAGTCCTGATTATTTTGATACAGTATCAAATAATGCTACGTTATCATTATTTGGAGGTATTATTCCATATTCAGGAAATTGTCAAATAGGAATTATTACATATATTAATTATGAATTATGGAGAGAATATATTTCTACACAACTATCAACTAAAATGATACCTGGATTAAAATATAGAATTTCATTTTACCTATCAAATGGTTTAAATCCATTATACTTAAATTGTTCAAATAATTTAGGTGTTAATTTCTCTATAAATCCTTTATTTCAAAACTTCTTTGACCCAGTTCAAATTGTACCCCAAATAGAAATTACCTCAATTATTAGTGCGTGGGGTTATTGGAAGCACTTTATTTTTAATTATATAGCGACAGATACTTTTAATATTATTACTATTGGTAATTTCAGAAATGATTTACAAACCTTAATTAGCAGTGCACCAAATTCGTCTGCAGGTGCTTATTATTTTATTGATAAAATAGAAATATATCCTTTATTAAAACTAACAGGAGATTCTATAATATGTAAAGGTTCTTCTTCAACTATAAAAGTAATAGCAGGAGAAAAAATAGTTAAATGGGCAGATAGCTTAAGCCCAAATACTATAATAGCAACAGATTCTACAATTACAGTTACACCACTTACAACTACAACTTACTTTGCTTATAGTTCAATAGATACAGCTTCGTTTACGGTGCATATTATTAATCAACCTTTAATTAATTTAGGTAACGATACAACATTATGCCAAGGGCAAACAATATTACTAAATACAACAAAGCCAAATTGTACTTATCTTTGGAAAGATAGTACAACTAATGCAACCTATAATGTAAGCCAACAAGGAGTTTATTGGGTAAAAGTAAGTAATCAATACAATTGTTATAGTAACGATACTATAAATATAACTTATAATCCTTTACCTCTAATAAACTTAGGGAACGACACAACGCTTTGTCCGGGACAAACATTATTATTATATGCAACAGCAGCAAATTCAACTTTTCTGTGGCAAGATAATTCTATAAATCCAACTTATAATATTTCGCAACAAGGTATGTATTGGGTAATTATTACTACTAAAAATTGTAGTAATAGTGATACCATAAATGTTTATTATAGTCCTCCACTCAATCTATTTTTAGGTGGAGATACCTCACTTTGTTATGGTAGTATAATTAAACTAGATGCAAGCAATTCCAACTCTACTTATCATTGGCAGGATAATTCAAATAATTCAACTTATATAGTTAACCAAAAAGGCTCTTATTGGGTTACTGTTATTGATATTAATAATTGCTCAGTTAGCGATACAATAAAAATCATATATCAGGATTGTTATACACCTGATATCTACATACCAAATTGTTTTACTCCAAATGGAGATGGGTTAAATGATGAATTTAAAATAGAGACATTAGCTGAGTTTAATGAGTTTAAGATGTACATTTATAATCGTTGGGGAGAGTTAATATTTGAAAGTGGAGATATAAATAAAGGTTGGAATGGTACATTTAAAGGAAAAATTGTGCCTAATGGTGTGTATGTTTATTTGGTAACAGGAACTATTAAAGATACTAATGAGCAGATAAAAAGAAATGGAACAATAACGGTATTGAGATAGAGAGACTAAGTAAATTACGAATTACGAATTACAAAAAAAAAGAAAATAAAAATAATTAGCTATTGTTAAATTAAATTTTAGTACTTTTGCAATCAAAATATAGAATTGAATTCTTCTTTAATCGGTACGAGTGAAACTTCCCATCTTCATTTAAGTTGTAATTATTTTAAATTGATGCAAAAAGTTTAGCTTATGAGTTCACACAAACGGTATTACTAATAGCCAGTACAGAGGTTTTGAACGAAATCAGCTATAGAACTTTAAAAAAACATTAACAAAAAAATAAAAAACAAATTAAATAAATTACAATATGAACAAAGATGTTAGAAATGGTTTGACTGTTTACGGTTTGTTAAACACGTTTTACTTAAAATTTAAGGCTGTACTGGATTTGAATATAATGATAGCTGCTATCTTTATATTAATAGAAATAAACAGACAGAAAATAAATGTTTATGCTGGTGGTCAGGGAGGTGATAACTCTGGTATTGCAGAGGAAAAAGTAGATGAAAAGATGGCATTGGTGTTTGAGATACTGCAAAATGCAGGTCCTGCACGTGCTCTTTATCTGAAACATGGCATGAAAGAAAAAGCTAATAAATTAAAGTTCACTTATTCGGAACTGATGGATATGAATGCTGAATCGTTAGTGCATTTAGCTACTACAATGGTTGCTGACCTAACAGCAGATCTTACTTTTTTGATACCATCGGGTGTCGTTGCTGCAAGGCTTACTTTAGTTACTGATGCAATAGAAGCATTTACTGAAGATACAAATAAACCATTGGAAAAAATAAAAACTAAAGCAGGATTTACAGAGAAAATAGATATAAGTTATCAAGAAAATCAGGTGATAATAAGAGAACAACTGAAACCCGGGATGAGGTTTTATATTAAAACTGATGCTGATATGTATAGTGAGTTTTTGAGAATGACTAAAGCTCCTAAAGTAGGTGTAAGAAAACCAACAGGAAAAAGAGCTATAAAGGCTAATTTAAAAGTTACGGTTATTCATGATTTAACCGGAGAAACTTTGCAGTTTGTAACATTAAAAATGGTAGGAGTTAGGGGTAGTTTTATCACTGACGAAAATGGTGTTATAAATTTAGAGCTTATTTTGGGTGCTCATATGGGTAAATTAGTAGCAGTGGATATGATTAATCAAAGTTTTGTATTTACATTAACTGAAACAGGATACGAAGTGGTAATAAGAATGGTACCTACGGGAGTTTAAGACCTCACCCCAGCCCTCTCCTAAGAGGAGAGGGAGTAAAACAAATTACGAATTAATTAATAATTAAAATACAAAAAGCTTTCATCATTAATTTGGTGGAAGCTTTTTTTTGTGACCTCATACTAACACTCTCATAAAAGGAGAGGGAGTTATACAGTGTAATCAGATTTAACTTTTGATTATATTGTACGGATGTATTTTATAGTTAGGTTCTGTATTTTTGTAAACATAGTATATACTTTATCACTCTCATTCTTGCGTACAGAAAACTGAAGCGAACAAGTTTCTTCAAATTGTTGATTAAATTGAGATAGATTCTCGTCTTTCAGCAGTTTCATCACATCATTCATCTGTAGATAATCAAAATGTATTTCGTAAACGTCTTGAACTATCTTAGTAACGATTTCAGCATTGTCTAAAGCTTCCTTAGTAGAAGTTTTATAGGCATTAATCAAGCCACTAACACCTAATTTAGTCCCACCAAAATAACGAATAACAACAACCAGTGTATTTGTTAAATCTTTAGAAAGCAATTGCCCATGTATTGGACGTCCTGCAGTTCCCGAAGGCTCACCATCATCATTAATACGGTAAGCAGATTTATCAAAACCCAAAATATAAGCATAACAATGATGACGTGCATCAAAATATTCTTTACGCAACATGGCAAGTTGCTCTTTAACTTCCGCCTCGGTAGTAACAGGAAGTGCAACAGCTATAAATTTACTTCCTTTCTCTTTATAAACACCCTCCGAACGGCTTGTTATCGTTTTATATGTATCTTCAAACATCATAATAATAAGCTTTAGGAAATTGCTATTAATATAATTGTAACTATTGCTGTAACAATTCCAATCCAATTGATAAGATTGAATTTCTCTTTAAAGAAAAATACTCCTGTCAGGGCTGAAAGGGATACAATACCGGTGTTTAAAACAGGAAAGAACACTGCACTTTCTATCTTATCTACACCTTTAAAGAAATAATATGTTGATAGGAAGTTGAAGATGCCTAATATTACTCCGGCATTGATGTTTCTTATCAAAATCTTTTCTTTATACAATATATATCTTATCAAAACCCATATTATTCCTATAATCATTGATGTAAGGAACACACAAGAGATAAAAACTATAGTACTTTCGCCTGCATGATTGCGTTGAGAGTACGTCATGATGGTATCGTTAAAACCATTTGCCAGAAATAATGTAATAGGTAGCAACATGAATCTCGGATTGATCTTCATATTTTTGTTATTCTGGAACACCAAAAGAAAAGAGACTATTGCAAGTACTAACCCTATTATTTTAAATATACTAAGTGTCTCGTTGGTATAAATTAATACACCAACTAAAACCGGAATCACCACAGATATCTTAGTTGAAATAGCTGTTATAGCTACACCTGCCGTTTGGGAAGAGAAAGCGAAGAGTTGGAAAGTAAATATGAATAATATCCCGATGATTATTGCAAAAGGCATCCATTCCTGTTGCAATAAGGTGTTGAAATGATAATTGTCTCTATCAATAAAAAAACCTAATGCTGCTGCTGCTATATAATTTACAGCAATTGCCTGCACTAAATCTATCCTGTATCTCTGGAACAATTTAAAGATAACAAAAATTGCAGTAGATGTTATTATAGCAAAAATAAGATACAGCATAGATTAAATGTATGTTGAGATGTCTATTTTAAAAGGTCTTTACCGATATCTCTTCTAAAGAACTTTCCTTTGTAATCAATAATATCAACGCTTTTGTATGAGGTAGCCAAAGCCTCCTCAATGGTATCACCAAAAGAAGTAACGGCAATTACTCTGCCACCATTGGTAATTACATTTCCATTGCTGTCGTTCTTTGTCCCTGCATGGAAAACAAGACTGTCTTTAACCATCTCTAAATTAGAAATTGTATTCCCCTTTTCATAAGAATCAGGATAACCATTGGCAACCATCATCACGCAAGCCGCATACCTATCATCAATTTCCAGTACCGTTTCGTGAAGATTATTATTGGCAATACCTTTAAAAAGATCAATAATATCGCTCTTAATTCTAGGCACAACCGATTCGGTTTCGGGATCACCCAAACGGGCATTGTATTCAATCACAAATGGATTTCCTTCTACATTCATCAAACCAATAAAAATAAAACCCTTATAAGGAATTTTATCTTGCTTTAAGCCTTCAACAGTTGGGATTATAATACGATCTTCAACCTTTTTCATAAACTCTGCATCAGCAAACGGCACATGCGAAACAGAACCCATCCCACCGGTATTAGGACCTGTATCACCTTCACCTATCCTCTTATAATCTTTAGCAACGGGAAGTATTTTGTATGAGTTACCATCTGTGGCAACAAAAACTGAAAGCTCAATACCATGCAAATACTCCTCAATCACAACTCTTGAGGAAGCTTTGCCAAACATTTCGTCGGCAAGCATAGCATTTAACACATTTACTGCTTCTAAAGAAGAATCTGTAATAATCACACCTTTCCCGGCAGCTAATCCATCCGCTTTTAAAACATAAGGAGCCTTTAATGAATTGATAAAAACTACGCCATCACTAATAGTATCCTTGGTAAAAGTCTTATAAGCAGCAGTTGGTATGTTATGACGCATCATAAATGCTTTAGAAAAGTCTTTGCTGCCTTCAAGCATAGCACCTTTTTTCTGAGGACCGATTACGGGGATATGTTTTAGGGTATCATCATTCAAAAAATAATCATGAATCCCTTCAACTAAGGGTACTTCGGGTCCTACTACGAGCATATTAATATTATTATCCAATACAAATGTTTTTATAGATGCAAAGTCAAGCGTATCTATATCAACATTGGTGCCGCATAGCGCAGTACCCGCATTACCGGGGGCTATAAACAGCCTGGTTAACTGTTTGCTCTGCGCAATTTTCCACGCAAGTGTATGTTCTCTTCCACCCGAACCTAAAAGTAGTATATTCATTGTATAATTTTTGTGCAAAAGTAATCAATTACAAATTACGAATTACGAATTACGAGGAAAAAGTACTTAGAGTATTTAGAATACTTAGAGTATTTAGAGTTATTAAGAGGCTTTTAGACTATTAGGAAGAAGGGGAAAGCCTAATTCAGTAATTAGGTGGCTTTGGTTTCTTATTATGTTTAGATTGATTCATTTTGTAAAGTGCTTTATGTAAAGTATTCTAGTCTATTTTATGCCTAAAATGAATTTGTAAATTGCTTAATCATTCGTTTTACTACAAAAGTATTTAATTTGGGAGAAGAAGTACTTTTTCTTGGAACAAAAGTACTTTTTCTTGGAATAAAAGTACTTTTTCTCGGTACAAAAGTACTTCTTCTCGGAATAAAAGTACTTTTTCTCGGAATAAAAATATTTCTTCTCGGACAATAAATACTTATCCTCGGACAAGAAGTATTTCTCTTCGTTAAGAAAGGTCTTCTTTTGACTCCAGAAGTACTTTTGTATGGTAATTATAATAATTCACAAATTAAAACATAATTTTATTAGGAACAATAAGTTATTTATTAAATAAAAAAGTATCTTTGTGGAGAAATATGTGTCTTCAAGCTCACACACCTCGGCTTCCAGGATTTAAATAAGAGAAAAATGAAAAAGTTTTTCACAATTTCAAGCTGCTTAATTGCTGATATCAACATAAGGTGTTCCTCTTTTAATAACAGCAAATATCCTTGTTATTAACTTATTTCTAATAATATTTATTGCATTCATTCCATTATCGCCATTATTCTTTCTCTTTTGATAATACAACTTTATTTCTGGATATTAGACAATAGCACTTCTTGCACACATATTTAATAATGCTTTTATATTTAAACCCTGACTTCGGTTATAATATAAAAATCATCATAAAGAAAAAGAGATTATTTCACTCCGTAATGATGTCATGCGACTCTTGAATTAGACTTATCAAAAGTTTTTTAAATAAAATTGAATTTCTTAAAAACAATTTTCATAACTCGGTTGTTATAAACTTATCAAAATAGGTATACTAATACTTTAATTCAAAAAAACAAATAAAAATCAAGGTTATGTTGTTTGATTTCGAGATGATCAAGAAATATTATGAAGAACTGTCTTCAAAAGTAGGGAAAGCAAAAAGTGTGCTCAATCGTCCGATGACATTAAGCGAAAAGTTACTTTATAGTCATTTGTACGAAAATAATCTGGAAGTTCCTTTAAAGAGAGGCGTTGATTATGTAGACTTTGCTCCAGATAGAGTAGCAATGCAGGATGCAACTGCTCAGATGGCTTTGTTACAGTTTATGATGGCCGGAAAAGATACTACTGCCGTGCCTTCATCAGTTCATTGCGATCATTTAATCATGGCTAAAGTTGGTAATGTAGAAGATTTGGCTACTGCTAACGTAACTAACAAAGAAGTTTATGATTTCCTAAGTTCAGTTTGTAATAAATACAATATCGGTTTCTGGAAACCGGGTGCAGGTATTATTCATCAGATAGTTTTAGAGAACTATGCATTCCCGGGTGGAATGATGATAGGCACTGATTCACACACTCCAAACGCAGGTGGTTTGGGTATGATAGCTATTGGTGTAGGTGGTGCTGATGCAGTTGACGTAATGTCGGGCATGGGTTGGGAATTAAAGTTTCCAAAACTTATTGGTGTTAAACTAACAGGCAAACTTAATGGCTGGGCTTCAGCTAAAGATATTATCCTTAAGATTGCAGGTATCCTAACTGTAAAAGGCGGAACCGGATGTATTGTTGAATATTTCGGCGAAGGTGCTGAATCATTATCATGTACAGGTAAAGCAACAATTTGTAATATGGGTGCCGAAATAGGTGCAACATGTTCTGTTTTTGCTTATGATGAAGCAATGGCTAAATACCTGAAAGCAACTGGTAGAGAAGAAGTAGCTATCCTTGCCGGAAATAATAAAGAAAACTTAAGGGCAGATGCAGAAGTGTATGCTGACCCATCAAAATATTATGATCAGATAATTGAGATCAACCTATCAGAACTTGAACCTTATATTAACGGTCCTTTTACACCGGATTTGGCTACACCTATCTCTCAAATGAAAGAAGTTGCAGTTAAGAATGGCTGGCCATTAAAAATTGAAGTTGGTTTAATAGGTTCATGCACCAATTCATCATACGAAGATATATCAAGAGCAGCATCGGTAGTTAAAGATGCTGTTGAAAAGAAATTAACTGCTAAATCAGAGTTTACTATTACGCCTGGTTCGGAACAAATTAGAGCTATCTCCGAAAGAGATGGTTACTTTGATATTTTTAACAGAATAGGTGGAAAAATATTTGCAAATGCTTGCGGTTCATGTATTGGGCAATGGAGCAGAGAAGGTGCTGAAAAAGGAGAAACAAATACTATCATTCATTCCTTTAACAGGAACTTTGCAAAGCGTGCTGATGGTAACCCTAATACACATGCTTTTGTAGCTTCACCCGAGATAGTAACGGCATTAGCTATAGCAGGAGATTTAACTTTTAATCCATTAACAGATACATTGAAAAATGCTGATGGTATTGAAGTTAAATTAGCAGAACCAAAAGGTTATGATTTACCTCCACAAGGTTTCGGTACAGTTGATAATGGTTATCAGAAATCATCTCAGGTTGGAACAGAAGCTGCTGTAATTATTAATCCAAATTCTGACAGATTGCAGAACCTTACTTCATTTGAAGAATGGGATGGTAATGATTTTATCAATCTTAATCTTTTAATTAAAGCTAAAGGAAAATGTACAACTGATCATATTTCAATGGCTGGTATTTGGTTAAAGTATCGTGGACATTTAGAAAATATTTCTAATAATTATATGATAGGTGCAGTTAATTCATTTAATGATAAAACCAATTGCATCATCAATCAATTAACTTCTCAGTATGATACCGTTCCTGAAGTAGCAAAAGCATATAAAGTTGCAGGTTTAGTTTCAATTGTAATAGGTGAAGAAAACTTTGGAGAAGGTTCATCAAGAGAACATGCAGCTATGGAACCAAGATTCCTGAATGTAAAGACAGTTTTAGTGAAATCTTTTGCACGTATTCACGAAACTAATCTTAAAAAACAAGGAATACTTGCACTTACATTTTCTGACAAAGAAGATTATAATAAAATTCAGGAAGGTGATAAGATCAATATCCTCGGATTAAAAGATTTCTCAGCAGGGAAACAACTTATCGTTGTTATTAATCATGCTAATGGAACTTCTGATAAAATAATGGCAAATCATACTTATAATGCATCTCAGATTGAATGGTTCAAGAATGGTGGAGCTTTAAACTTAATAAGAAAATCAAATCAAAATTAAAATAATTAATAATTTAAACCATAGGCAAACATGGAAAAGGAATTAAGATTTAAGAAAGAAGATTTAATGGACTTTGTAGTTCGTTACATGACCAAATTAGGAGTACCTGCAGAAGATGCAAAGGTTGTTGGAGACGTATTAATTTCAGCAGATGTAAGAGGTGTTGAATCACATGGATTATTAAGATTAGGTTCTTATTATGGAAACAGAATAAGTAAAGGATTCATTGATCCTACAACACCTTATAAAATAGTATCTGAAACTCCAACTACTGCATTAATTAATGGTGGTAACGGTTGTGGACAGGTTGTTTCATACAAAGCTATGAAGATGACTATTGAAAAAGCAAAACAATCAGGATTAGCTGCAATTACTGTTAACAACAGTAATCACTATGGTATTGCAGGATATTATTCAATGATGGCTCTTGAACATGGCATGATTGGTGTTTGTATGACTAATTCTCAACCTTTAGTTGCTCCTACTTACGGTAGAACAGCAGTTATGGGAACTAATCCAATAAGTGTTGCTGCTCCTTCGCATGATAAATATCCATATGTTTTAGATATGGCTACAAGTGCTGTTGCTTATGGAAAGATTCAGTTATATGATAAGAAACATGAAAAGATTCCATTAGGTTGGGGAATAGATGAAGATGGAAATGTAACAGATGATCCAACTAAAATTAAACCAGGTGGACATGGTGCTTTACTTCCATTAGGAGGTATGGATATTACTGCTGGGTATAAAGGTTTTGGACTTTCAATATTAGTTGAGATATTATGTTCTATTTTATCTGGAGGAAATTATCTTACAAACGTAGGTTCTCCTTCAAGCCCGAATCCTACAGGAGTTTCACACTTCTTTATGGCAATTAATATAGAAGCTTTCAGACCATTAGTTGATTTCAAACTTCAACTTGATGATATGATTCATTTACTTAAGAACTCACCTTTAGCAGTTGGTAGAGATGAAATATTAGTAGCAGGACAGAAAGAATATGATTATGCTGAATATAATAATATACATGGTGTTCCACTAATTCAGCCTATTGTAGATGATTTAATAAAAGAAGGTGAAAAAGTAGGAGTAGCATTCCCAATTGAAAAAGCAATAAACAATTAAAAATATTTCATAAGATGACAGCAGAAAAGATCACAATTAAAGATGGTAAATTAACAGTTCCTGATTGCCCAATCATTCCTTTTATTGAAGGCGATGGAACAGGTCCGGATATATGGAATGCTTCAATAAGAGTATTTGATTCAGCTGTAGAAAAAGCATATGCAGGAAAAAAGAAAATTGCATGGAGAGAAGTTCTTGCAGGAGAAAAAGCTTTTAATACAGTTGGAAGTTGGTTACCTGAAGAAACATTGACTGATTTCAGAGAATATTTAGTTGGGATTAAAGGCCCTTTAACAACTCCGGTTGGTGGAGGTATGCGTTCGTTGAACGTAGCTTTACGTCAGGAATTGGATTTATATACTTGCTATCGTCCGGTTCGTTATTTTAAAGGAGTTCCAAGTCCTGTAAAACAACCTGAGAAAGTAGATATGATAATTTTCAGAGAAAATACTGAAGATATTTATGCTGGTATTGAATTTATGAACGGCACACCGGAAGCTGAAAAAGTTAAGAGATTCCTGATTGATGAAATGAAAGTTAAATCAATTAGATTTCCTTTGACAGCTTCAATTGGTATTAAACCAGTTTCTTTAGAAGGATCAGAAAGATTAATCCGTCAGGCTATTAAATTAGCTATTGAAAGGAAACTCCCTTCTGTAACTTTAGTACATAAAGGAAACATAATGAAATTTACCGAAGGTTCTTTTATGAAATGGGGTTATGAATTAGCAGAACGTGAATTTACTAATGAAGTATTCACATGGCAACAATATAATAAGATAGCAAAAGAAAAAGGAGAGGAAGCTGCCATCAATGCACAAAAAGACGCTGAAAAAGCAGGTAAAGTAATCGTTAAAGATTGTATTGCTGATGCATTTTTACAACAAATACTTACCCGTCCTAATGAATATTCAGTGATTGCTACATTAAACCTTAACGGTGATTATATTTCTGATGCTTTAGCTGCAATTGTTGGAGGTATTGGAATTGCACCCGGTGCTAATATTAATTACGAAACCGGTCATGCCATTTTTGAAGCTACTCATGGTACTGCTCCTAAATATGCAGGTCTTGATAAAGTTAACCCTGGTTCTGTTATACTTTCAGGTGCTTTAATGTTTGAATATATGGGATGGTTTGAAGTTGCTGATTTAATATATAAAGGTATTGAAGAAGCAATTCATCAAAAGAAAGTTACTTACGATTTCCATCGTTTAATGGAAGGTGCAACATTATTAAAGACATCAGAATTTGCTGATGCTATTATTTCAAATATGTAAATAAACAATTTAATACAATATTATATGGAGACCAATACTTTTTTTGCAAACTTAGAGGATTCAGTTAAACAAGCATGCGTTATTGACAAAGAATATTATGAAAAATTTGATGTCAAAAGAGGCTTAAGAAACAAAGATAAGACAGGAGTTTTAGCAGGACTTACCAATGTTGGTGATGTTGTCGGCTACCAAAAAGAAGGAGATAGAGTTGTTCCTGTTCCGGGTAGATTATTATATAGAGGTATTGAAATTGAAAACCTGGCAAATGGTTTTAAAGGGGATAACCGCCATGGTTTTGATGAAACTATCTATTTGTTATTGACTGGTAAATTACCTTCAAGAGACGAATTACTTATTTTTACTGAGCACATGGCTCAACTTAGAAAACTTCCTGATTCTTTTATTAAGAATATGATCCTTTCAATGAAAGGAAGAGATGTTCTTAATATGCTTGCTCGTTCAATTCTCGGTCTTTATACTCTAGATTCAAGAGCTGACGAAATCACATTGCATAATATGATTGAACAAACTCTTAATATTATTGCAAAGTTTCCTACAATTATTGCTTATTCTTATCAGGCTATGAGTCATGCTTATCAAGGCAAGACATTATCAATAAGATATCCTGATCCTGCAATGAGTACTGCTGAAAATTTCCTTTATCTTGTTAAAGGCGGTAATGGTCGTTATTCAAAATTAGAAGCAGACTTATTAGATCTTTCATTAGTATTACATGCTGAACATGGTGGTGGAAATAACTCTACATTTACAATGCGTGTAACCAGTTCAAGCGAAACTGATATTTATTCATCATTAACTGCTGCTATTGGTTCTTTAAAAGGACCTTTACATGGTGGCGCTAATATTAAGGTGTTAGAAATGATGGAAGATATGAAACGCAACCTTACTAACTGGAAAGATGAAGCAGAAGTTAAAGACTATCTAATCAAAATTCTTAATAAGAAAGTTAACGATTATAGTGGAAAGATTTATGGTATAGGTCATGCAGTTTATACTGTTTCAGATCCTAGAGCTATACTATTAAGAGAAAGAGCAAGAGATCTTGCAATTGAGAAAGGAAAGATTGATGAATTTGAACTATATGAAATGGTTGAGAAGTTAGCTCCTGATACTTTTGCAGAATTCAAAGGTAATGGTCCTGATCAACGTTCATGTATAAATGTTGACTTCTATTCAGGATTTGTATACTCATGTATTGGAATTCCAAAGGAATTATTTACTCCATTATTCGCTATGGCGAGAGTTGCCGGTTGGTGTACTCATAGAATTGAAGAGTTAACTTTCTCAGCTAAAAGGATTATACGTCCGTCTTACAAGAATGTTTATCCTTTGCAAAATTATATTCCAATAATGGAACGTTTATAATAATATTTTATTAATTTTACCGCCGTATTATTAAAAATCAAATTATATGAAAGAGTTTAGTGATGGTAGTCTGGATCAAGCATATATCCACGAACTGAACGGAGATCTTAAAGAAGCTATTGCAATTTTTGAAGCTAAATTAGAAGAATTTCCTAATAGCACTCATCTTTTAATGGAAAGTGCGAGTTTATATTACATCCTTGGGGAATTAAATAAGTGCATATGCTCTTACAAAAGAGTTTTGCAAATTAAACCTGATAGTATCTTTGTTTACTATCGTATGGGGGTTGCTATGTATCGTGCAACCTATTTTACTCAAGCTGTTGAAGTTTTTGAGAAAATAGTTGCTTCAGGAAAGCACATGCCAATGACTTACATTTGGATGGGTTTAAGTTATTACCATTTAGGAAAAGAAGAAGAAAGTATTGAATGTTACAGAAAACTATTAGAGTTGTGTCCCGATACAACTATGGCTAACTACTATCTTGGTATTGCTTTAAAGGCTACCGGAAGATATGAGGAAGCTTTACCTCATTTTGAGAAACTTGTGAAGGAAAATAATCCTCATGTTTCTGCTCATTATCATTTAGGACGTACTTATATGCGTACCTTCAACTACGATTTAGCAAAAGAAGAATTCAGAAAAGTTCTTCAGCTAGATCCTCATAATAATAATGCTCAGGAGATGTATGATTATATATGTGACGATCATTCGTTTTAAGAGAGTTTGTTTTTAGTATTAATAATTGTTTATAAATGAAGACCTGTCCAATTTTATTGGGCAGGTTTTTTCTTATTATACTAATCTGTTTTTAAGATTAATTTATTTACTTAAAGTAATAATAAATCATATACCAAAAAGAAAATCCTTCGTTATTAGTTAAAAAATAGTAATTTTGTAAACTATGGAAACAACACGTCAGAATAAAATAGCCCGATTGATACAAAAAGATATGGGCGACATCTTTATTAAGATGTCTCATCACTTTACAAATGCAATGATTACAGTTACTGCTGTTAAGATATCCCCCGATTTATCTGTTGCAAAAATATATGTCAGTATCTTCTCGCCAAGAGGCAAAGAAGAAATTTTAAGTCTTATTAAAGCTAAAAAAACTGAGTTTCGTCACGAATTAGGTTTATTAGAAGGAAAACAATTAAGGATTATCCCTAATCTGGATTTCTTTATTGATGATTCTTTAGATTATATTGAAAACATTGATAAGCTATTAAAAAATTAAAAAAGAACTTTCAATATTTTGAAGTTACCTCTATTTATAGCAAAAAGATACCTTTTATCAAAGAAATCTCATAACCTGATTAATATCTTATCTGGGATTTCGGTTGGTGGCGTTACTATCGGTACCATGGCTCTTATTATTGTTCTTTCGGTGTTCAACGGCTTTGAGAGTTTGGTAGTTAAGCTGTTTAATTCCTTTAATCCTGATATGCTTATTGAAGTTAAGGAAGGAAAGACTTTTGACATAAAAGATTTTCCTGTTGATAAACTTAAGAATATTGAAGGTGTTGCTAATTACTGCGAGATAGTTGAAGAAAATGCTCTGTTAAGATATAAAGACAAACAGCAAATTGTTACCATTAAGGGTGTTGACCGTAGCTTTACCAAAGTTAGCAGTATTAATAAGATGATGGTAGAGGGGAAATATATACTTCAAAAAGACAGTTTAAATTTCGGGATATTTGGTTTGGGGATTTTAAATATGATGGAGATAAACCTGAGTGAATTTGCTACTCCTGTTTCGGTTTATATTCCTAAAAGAGGTAAAAACATGTCAATTAATCCCGAAGAATCTTTTAATAATGAATTTATTTATCCTGTAGGTGCATTTTCTATACAACAGGATTTTGATACTAAACTGGTTCTGATTCCTTTACGCTTTGCGCGAAAAATGCTTGACTATACTACCGAGGTTACTTCTGTTGAAGTTAGTATTGCTAAAGGTACAGATCATGACAGAGTGCAAAAGGAGATAAAAAAGTTATTAGGAGATAAATTTACTGTAAAGAACCGGTATCAGCAGCAGGAATTGATTTATAAAATTATGTCGGCCGAAAAACTTGCTATTTATCTTATCTTATCTTTCATTTTATTTATAGCTGCATTTAATATAGTTGGCTCTTTATCAATGCTGATAATGGAAAAGAAGAAGGACATTGATATTTTAAAGAGCATGGGAGCAGGAGATAAATTAATTAAAAACATTTTTATGACCGAAGGCTTGTTAATCTCCTTAACAGGTGCACTTTTAGGTTTATTATTAGGAGGGATCATCTGCTGGATTCAGATGGAATTTGGAGTTATACCATTAGAAGGAGGCAGAGGAGCGTTCGTAATTAAATCGTACCCTGTTGAATTTAGGGCATTAGACTTTGTAATGGTATTTATAATAGTATTTGTGATTGGGTTTATTTCGGCATGGTATCCCGTAAGGCAAATTTCCAAAAGATTAGTTAATACTACTGTTTAGAGGTTAATTATCTTAATCAGTAAAATAAAAACAAAATTACGAATTACGAATTACGAATTACGAGGAGGTTAGGAAAAGGCTTTTAGCTTTTTAGACTTTTAGACTATTTGGAAGAATAAACGAGCTGTTATCAATTTTTGGTTTCAGTTTTTTTTTATTTTTATTAAATAATTTCATTATAATAATAAGAATAAAATGGGAAATTACGTACCGCACGTGCGGTAACGAATTACGAATCTTAAAAAATACGATTCCCACAATATCCGCGAAAGCGATAATAATATGATTTAGAGTGTCCGAGATATTCCGGTATGTCTCCCTGAAAAAAGTTAGAGTGTCCGAGATATTCCGGTTTGCCTTCCTGAAAAAAGTTAGAGTGTCCGAGATATTCCGGTATGCTTCCCTGAAAAAAATTAGTGTGTCCGAGATATTCCGGTATGCTTCCCTGAAAAAAATTAGTGTGTCCGAGAAATTCCGGTATGCCTTCCTGAAAAAATTTAGTGTGTCCGAGATATTCCGGTGTGCCTTCCTGAAAAAATTTAGAGTGTCCGAGATATTCCGGTATGCCTTCCTGAAAAAAGTTAGAGTGTCCGAGATATTCCGGTATGCTTCCCGAGGATTTTTGTATAATCCGGAATATTCCGGATAACCTTCCCTGAAAAAAATAAGCTATCGCAAATATCTGCACATGCCTTCCCGAAAAAAGTTAAGGTGTCGCAGATTTCTGTGTATGCCTTCCCAGAGTTTTGGGGCATTTGGACAAAAGTGGCGACAGCTTTCCTTAAAAGAAAAAGCCCTGTTAATAAGTCATTAACAGGGCTTTTTATATTCTTATAAAGAGATAATTACTTTATTTGAGCAGCCTTTTCCTTATATTTTTGTGCAGTTTCATTATCCCCTTCCACCTGGGCAATTTGTGAAAGCATAATATAAGCTGGTTTAAAGTTGGGATTTAAATCAAGTAACTTATGCAGTGAAGATTTAGAAGCCGATAAATTACTTTGTTGTGCGTAAATATTAGCAATCATATAATGAGGTTCATAAAATCTAAAATCAATTTTAAGCATCTTATTACAAATATTTAAAGCACTCTCAAAATCACTCTTAACAAAGTAAATCTGAGCTTGAATAAATAAAGCTTTTAAACACATAGGATCAATATCAATAACTCTTTTTATAAATAAATCAGCACTATCAATCTTTTGAAGGTTATTATAAATATAGGCAAGATTATATAATGCAGTTTCGTTATTAGGATAAATATCAATTGCTTTCTTTAGATATGAAATACTATTAATTGTGTCTTTCTTCCTCAAAGCCAGATAACCCATTAAATCATTCTTATCATTTCTTTTGATAATCGCACAAATAGGTTTTCCATCAACATTAATAGTATGTATGGTATTGGGAGGAGGAAAAGTTCCATTCTTTAATTGCGCCGTGCTAATCTTGTCGTTTACAAATATTGCATAATCCCAATCTTTATTACCTCTATAAAAGTACTCAATATATTCTTGTTCTACTTCAAATTTAGAAGTATCATTTCTAAAATAATAACTTAACTGTGGTGTTAAAAATGCACCAATTTTAATTTTACTATTTTTAATATTAGTATTCTTTTCATTTTGTTTAATCCATTCAGCAGCTTCTTTTAAACTATGATAATAATAATCCAGTTCATAATTACCATAAGCATTCTTTACACCTCCTTCAAGTTCGTTATAATAAACATACTCGTAAGGATGATTTACAAAAGTATGCTTTATAGGACTAAAAGATAGTAGCACGATAGAAATTAATCCTATAAATTTAAATTTATTGTTAGTGATAAAATCAATAGCTTTGTTGAAGCCTAATCCAGCCATAACAACCAGTGGAGGATATACATATAGTGAATGACGCCAGCCATTATACAAATTTGAGTGTAGATATATAGTATATAAAATTGGGAAGCCAAAAGAAATAAATAATATTAAAGCCCAAAAATAGCCCATATTATTTTTACGAATAGTGAAAGAATATAAAACAAATCCAATCAAAACCGAAATAGGAGCTGTTATTAAAATATATTTTATAGTGTAATAAAACGGGACTTTGTGTGACCAAATAGTTGCTCCTTCAAATATCATTGACGCAGCAGCTGGAAAGTTAGTCATGAATGCCAGAGTTTTAAAAGGATTGATTAAAGGTGATTCTAAAGCATAAGGCCAAAGCAATAATCCCATAAAGTAACCTAAAACAGATATGACAATTGTATAAATTGCCAGCTTTTTTAATCTTACAATATTATCAGTAGAAAAGATTTCTTTATATTTAATTTTAATTAAATAATAAATCACAACAAACAAGAATAAGTAAGGAATAAGTAATAAACCACTTATACGAATAC
>CAIWDQ010000162.1 GCA_903911455.1 uncultured bacterium | reverse complement strand
TTGATGTTATTAGATACAATTTAGTTTTTGATAAAAAGCGTAGTTGAAAAAGGACACATTTTAATTTCAACTACGCTTTCCATATTTTAGTATGTTATTACTTTATAGAGTCGAATACTTCTTGAATTAGTGTATAAGGATATTTATTCCTAAGTGATTTAATCCATACTTTTTCTAAGTAATTTTGATAATCTGCAGTAATAATCCCTTTTGCTTCAGACAATGTTTTAACTTCTGGAGCTAATTTCTTATTTATTACTATAATAATTAGATCTTTTCCATCTGTAATATTATCTGCAATACCTTCCTGCCATTTTATCTGATCAACATATTTATTATCTCCTTTTGAGAATTTATCATTTGATGTTACAATAGCTGTTGAATCTTTTGTTGCTTTCTGTATAAGTTTAATAAACTTCTTATCATCAAGAGTGTATTTCTTATCTACAAATTTCTCAACAAGTTTCCTTGCATCTTTGGTATCAACTTTACCATCTTTAAATCTGAAGATTGTAGCATCTACTCTATCACTCCACATATAGTTATTCTTATTTGTGGTATAGTATTCTTTTAAACCTACTGTATCTTTTATCGCTTTTGACCAAACATTACGATCAGTTAAATCAAATAACAAAATACCATCTCTATATTCTTTCATTAAAGCTTTGAAATCCGGATATTTGCTTTCAAGGTTATTATCAGCATATTTATATACATAATAATCTACCATTTCTTTATATCTTGAATTTACATAAACTTCTATGTTTTCAGGATTCGTTTTTTCTTGTTTTGCACCTAACCAATTAGCAAAGTCTGTTTGAGTATATTTCTGATCTCCTATTGAAAACAAGTCACCTGTTAAATTCTTTGCTTCAAGAGTACTCCATGATTTAGTGAAAATTGAGTCTGTTACAACTTTATAAAATTCTCTTAAAGCAATTATATTTTCTGTATAGTTGTATTCCTTTTTAGTTTTACGGATAAAAGATTCTTTACTTTTATTTGACCTTTCATCTTTTGTAACTTTTTGTTTAATATCTGTAACTAAATCCTCAAAAGGCTTAATATCCTTCTTTTCTACAAGTTTTATTATATGCCATCCATATCTTGAAAGAACAGGTTGAGTAAAGTCACCAGTCTTTTCAAGTTTTGAAATTGCAACAATAAAAGTTGGTATCATTCTATTTACACCAAATTCTGGCAATAAACCTCCTTTTGACGCTGAGCCTTTATCATCAGTATATTGTTTTACAAGATCATCAAACTTTTCACCTTGTTTTAGTTTAAAATAAACTGAGTCTGCTTTTAGTTTAGCAGAAATTGAATCACTTATAGAAGCATTCTGTGGCACAGATATTAATATATGAGCAACTTGTACTTTTCCCATTGCTTTTTTTCTATCAGTAACTTTAATAAGATGATAACCGAAATCAGTTCTTATAGGCATTGATACGTCTCCAACTTTAGTAGTATAAGCACCAGTCTCAAATGGATAGATCATATCAAATACAGAAAAATAGCCAAGATCTCCACCATTACCTTTTATTGATGGCCTATCTTTAGAAGCAGGTGTATCTTTAGCTGAAAGATCTTCTGATGAATCAGCTGCTACTGCTTCAAAGTTAGCACCATTGATTATCATTTTTCTAATATTCATTACTCTACGATAAGCCTTTAGTGTATCTTCAGGGCCTGCATTTTTATCTACTTTAATTAAAATATGACTTGCTCTTACGTCAAGTAACATTCTATCATATGCTTCTCTGATTAAATCATCTGTTACATCTTTATCTACAAGATAAGGTTGAGTTAATTGAGTTCTGTAACCACCAAGTTCTGCTTTAAAAGCCATCCCTGTATCAAGTTTTAGTTCCTCTGATTCTTTAACTTTTAATTTAAAATTAATAAAAAGTTCCAGATACTCTTGTAATGCTTTTTTATCAACTGGTTGATCTTTTTGGTTGTTTTTCTGATAAATCCTTAGAAATTCTGATTTAGTTACATTCTCTCCTGCTATTTTAAGTAATGTTGGATCATTCTCCTTTTGAGCAAATGTTGATGTAATAAAAAAGAAAAACAAAATAATCGGAAAAAATTTAATGTATTTCATATAATTAGATTGATTTTAATATTAATTTTAATTCTTAATTTTTAATTCGTAAATATTAATTCTTAATTCTTAATTCTTAACTTTAGGCATTTTAGGCACTTTAAGTACTTTAGACACTTTTTTATCTACTATAATTAGGTGCTTCACTAGTGATAGTTATATCGTGAGGATGGCTTTCGGCCACACCTGCATTCGTTATCTTAATAAACTTAGCATTATGTAATTGTTCGATTGTAGCTGAACCTGTATACCCCATACCTGCTCTTAAACCACCAACCATCTGATGAATTACCTCTGACAAAGTACCTTTATAGGGAACTCTTCCAACAATACCTTCAGGTACTAATTTTCTGATATCATCTTCCATATCCTGGAAATATCTATCCTTCGAACCTTGTTGCATTGCATCCAATGAACCCATTCCGCGATAAGTTTTAAACTTTCTTCCTTCGAAAATTATAGTTTCACCTGGTGATTCATCTACACCGGCAAACAATGAACCTGCCATTATTGAATCAGCACCACCTGCAATTGCTTTAACAATATCTCCTGAATATCTTATGCCGCCATCTGCTATAACCGGAATACCTGTTCCTTTTAAAGCCTTAGACACATAATAAACTGCTGACAACTGAGGAACACCAATACCTGCAATAACTCTTGTTGTACAGATAGAACCAGGACCTATTCCAACTTTAACTGCATCAGCACCAACTTTGGCTAGATCTAAAGCAGCTTCGGCTGTAGCTATATTTCCAACTATAACATCTAATTCAGGATAGTTTCTCTTTATTAATTTAGTAGCTTCCTGAACTCCTTTTGAATGTCCGTGAGCTGTATCAATTACAATTGCATCAACACCAAATCTTACAAGTTCGCTTACTCTTTCCAATATATCAGGTGTAACACCTACTCCTGCTGCAACTCTTAGTCGCCCTTTACTATCTTTACAAGCGTTAGGGCGTTCTTTTAGTTTTATAATATCACGATAAGTTATTAATCCGATGAGTTTTTTGTTTTCGTCAACAACAGGTAGTTTCTCAATACGATGTTCTTGTAATATATCTTCAGCTTGAGTAAAATCAGTAAATTCGTGAGTTGTTATCACCTTTTTAGTCATTATCTGCTTAACAGGACGATCCTGATTACGCTCAAAACGAAGGTCGCGATTGGTGACTATACCTACAAGTTCCATCTTTTTGTTGACAACAGGGATGCCACCTATTTTAAATTCTTTCATAATAGCTAGTGCATCCGATACCAATGCATTATCATCTAATGTTATTGGGTCGATGATCATACCGTTTTCGGCTCTTTTAACTTTACGGACTTCGTTAGCCTGTTGTTCGATTGTCATATTTTTATGTAACACCCCTATACCGCCTTCTTGTGCTATTGCTATTGCCAGACCCGATTCGGTAACTGTATCCATAGCAGCAGAAACAATTGGAATGTTGAGTTTAATATTGCGTGAAAACATTGAACTGATATTTACTTCGCGCGGAAGAACATCTGAATATGCTGGCACAAGCAGCACATCATCATATGTTAAACCCTCTCCAATGAACTTACTTTCATCATTAACCATATAGCCCCCTTTTTGGAGTGCAAATGTATGAATAATAAATGAATTATACTGTTAAAAATTTTTAATGTGTTAAATGTTTTGTTTTTTGATGCTTTTTGATAGCTCTTTTTAGAAATAAATCTCACAATTATTAAAAATATAATGTGTTAATCTTACTACAATTTCATCCATTCCCCATCTCCATATCTATCTATATTAGCACAGTCACTGTTTTGTTTCCTCATTAATAATTCTTAACATCCCTCAACTTGCTTAAGGTTTTTATATTTATAACCGAAGCTCGGGTTTAAATATAAATGAGAAGCCCTTCGACTATGCTCAGGAACCACTCCACTCGCTGACCAACTATGAAGGGTCACCGAGCGTAGTCGAGGTGGGGGTTATTCTTTCATAAACTTCTTTACCACTATTCCTTTATCTGTATTAAGTTTTAAGATATAAACTCCTTTCGCGAAAGCGGAAACATTTATTGTGGCTTTCTTATATATATAAGATGTATAAAAAGTTTGACCAAGAAGATTAAGTATCTCTAAACTTTGTTTGGTATTTGAGTTGGTTTTTATTGTAAGATTGTTAGAGGTTGGGTTGGGGTATATTGATATTTCTTTCCCCATTTTTGATATTTCAGAAGTATTTGTTAGCCCCCCACCATTAATGGTTTTAACAATAAACCCATTTACACTTATAGCATAACATGTATTTGAATCTGTACAATAAATACCAGTGAAAAGAGAAGAGATATTGGCATAAACTGAAATCCAGTGTACTCCACCATCTATTGTTTCAAGTATTCTATTATTATTATCACCTACAACATACCCTATATTTTTACAAGGGAAGAAAACAGAATATTGTGTATTTATATTACCAGAAAATTGAATTTGCCATGTTATTCCTTTATTTATTGTTTTTAATATGACTCCATTCTCACCAACAGCATAACCAATATTTGAATCTACAAAATAAATTGAATTTAAATTATATAACGTTCCCGATGTAAGGGTGTACCAGTTTAACCCTTTATTAATAGTTTTTAAAATTACACCTCCACTTCCAACTACATAAGCTGTATTTGTATCTGTAAAATGGATGCATTTTAAGAAGTGATTTGAATCTGTGTATAAGTTTGTCCAATTATTACCTCCATCAATTGTATTTAAAATAATTCCATTACTATTACTATCAATACCTACAACATATCCAATATTATCATCAATAAAATGCACTGAATAAAAATGTCTCTGCATTTCTGTACTGATAGATACCCAACTAGCCCCACCATTAGAGGTTTTTAATATTGTATTAAAATCTCCAACAGCAAAGCCTATATTAGAATTTGTAAAGTAAATAGAATTTATATTATTAAACGGACCATGATGTTGAATAGTCCAATTTAAACCTGCATCTATTGTTTTCAAAATTGTACCATTATCACCAACAATATACGCAGTATTGGTATCTGTAAAACAAATTGATTCTAACCAATAAGTACTACCTGTTTCAATTAATTGCCACTGTGCATTCACAACATTCATTGTAAAGATTGCTGCTATTAAAATGATAAGCTTTTTCATGTTGTT
>CAIWDQ010000161.1 GCA_903911455.1 uncultured bacterium | reverse complement strand
TGTCCTTTTATAATTCCATTCTCTCTAACTACAACCTTATATAGCCCTGCTTTAAAGCTTTGGATATTTATTTCTTTTTGAGTAGATGTTTTTGCAAGTTTCTCTTCATACACTAATTGACCAAGCATATCATAAACTTGTAGTTCTCCTTCTTTGTTTAGTAGTGGGTAGCTTATTGTTGTTGTTTCTTTTGCAGGATTTGGGAACGCTTTTATATCTCCTTTACTACTATTAGTATTTATTTCATTTATTCCCAAATATTGCATACCGGGCACATAACCCATGCTATCTGTTTTTATAATCCAAGCCTTTTGTCCAATTGTTGAACTTCCATATAAGCCACTTATTGCAAAGCCACCATCAGGACATAAAGTAAAATCCATTCCAAAATTTACACTCCCATCATATAAAGTGTAACCAAATATTTTTTTCCATAATATATCATGACCATTTTTATCAATTTTTGCTAAAAAGGATACTTCTGGATTATTAGGAATTGTAAGTTCAATATAAGTACCCAATATAACAAAATTGTTATCTGGTAAAATTTCTATTTTAATTGCACTTAAATCCCATCCATTAAGCTCAAATTTATTATCCCAGATAACAGCACCTTGAGGAGTATATTCAACAACATATAATTGAGCTGCATCATCAGTATTGCCATTTAGCAAAATTTGAGAACCAAAGCCGAAAGCAAAAAGATAATTTCCATCTTTAGTAATTGCAATTGTTCCCCCTTGATTATAAAATTGTGAATTAGGATATTTACTCCAAATTAAATTTCCTGCACTATCTGTTTTCATTATAAATGGATTCCCCACATCAATATTGTATCCATATATTAAAAATCCATTATCAGGTGTTTGCCTAATCTGTTGCCATCCCCAATTCATGCCCCCATTAGCAATAGTTTTTTTCCATATTTGATTCCCTAAACTATCTATTTTTATCAATAAAACGTTGTAAATATTATTGTTTGTTGTATATTTATCACCAACCATTACAAAACACTTATCCGATGTTTCACATACTTGAAGCACATCTTCCTTTAAATTATCTGTTTGAAACATCTTTCTTGTCCATAAAGTATCCATATTATTATTAAGTTTAATAATATGGTGACATTGTTTTGTTAAATTTGCCAACACACATTCACCTGCAAAAAAGTAACCGCTATCATGAGTCTGAATAAAAGAACTAAAACCAGCTAAAAAATAAGTTGAATCTTGTATAAAAGTAATTTTCTTTATAACAGTTCCAATAGAATCTAATTCAACAAAATTTAATGATCCTTGTGGTAATATACTATCACTACTATGTACATTTATTAAATAGTTATTTTTTTTATAAATTATGGAGTGTGCACTAGGATGGGTATTACAAATACTATTGGGCGTAAATATTTTATTAAAAGTTATTGGCTGTTGGCTAAAAGTATTTAGATAAGAAAATATTAATAAAACTACAAAAAGAAATTGTTTTAGAATATCTTTAAAATTTCTTATTTTTGAAATAGAGTTTCTCTCTATATGAACTTTATTCATAATTTTGATGTTAATTATCAGTGTTGTAAAATACATGCCATTTCTTAAAGACCTCATCCCCGCTTCTCCTAAAAGGAGAAGAGCCAATTCATTCCTTAACCAAACTCACCTGTCCTTTTATAATTCCATTCTCTCTAACTACAACCTTATATAGCCCTGCTTTAAAGCTTTGGATATTTATTTCTTTTTGAGTAGATGTTTTTGCAAGTTTCTCTTCATACACTAATTGCCCAAG
>CAIWDQ010000160.1 GCA_903911455.1 uncultured bacterium | reverse complement strand
TTAATTCATCACTTATATCTGCTTTCTTTCGAAGTATTCTTAAACTTCTTTTCGTCAACTTAGTAAGTAGTTGATTAAAATAATTATTAAATAACGAATTTTGTAATGAATTAAGAGAGTTATACTGTTCTAAAATAATATATTCTTCATTTTCTTTTACTTTAATGTTTTCTGATTCAGTAGCTATTAATAAAATGGCTTCATTTTCGGCGTAGCGATGTTCATGTTGATATTTTTTAATAACTTTTGTCAATTCTAAATCGGTTGAAAGCCCACAGTTTTTTAATCTTAAAAACGACTTTTTAGTGACATAGAAATTTATAATTAATTTTAAAGAAGTGATTTTCGCATTAATACAAACATTTTTTGCCCTAACAGATAAATTTTCAATTATCGCTAAGTCATCTAATAAGATATCATCTATTGTTTTCATTATTAATTAATTAATTATTAATTCCTGATAACCGAACTAATTTTACATAACTTTCTTACTCTTCAAAAACTACCAAATGTAAATGTCATTCCAACTGAAGCGATGTTGAACGGGGAATCTCTACTCTTTAGTGACGATTCATTAATTTGAATGTCTTTCCCATTGATAATATTTATGCAAATGTACTCATTTTATCAAAGCAAACTTAATTTAATCAAACAATTAATTTATTTTTGTCTTAAATAAAATCAGTTTAAGACTCCCAAAGGACTGCATTCTCTCAATTAATTAGATAAGAGATATTGCTTAACTGCATTTAAAACAGTAGCTTTAGTTAGATAACCTAAGCACAACCAACAGGATTGTTCATTTATTTGATGTTTTGTTTTTTGTTGAAAATAATCTTTAAATCAGTTTTTTATTTAGATTATTTTTTATACTTTTGCAAACCGATTTCTAAATTAGGTTTGTGAATAATAAATAAATCTATTTAAAGGAATTAGGACAATTAACAATATTTATTAACCAGGTTAGCGAAAGCTGCCATAAAAAAACGTTAAATGACAGACGAATTAAATGTCAATCAAGAAGCTGAAGAAGCTCAAGAAACAAATCAAATTGAAGAAATTCAAGTAGTAGAAGAACCTAAAGCTGAAGTTGAACTAACTCAGGAAACAGCAGAAACAGTATTAGAACCAGTCGCAGAAACAATTGTAGAGGTAGCTCCAGAAGTTGCTGAGGTAACAATTGAACCAGTGGCACAACCAGTAGCAGAAGCTATTGCTGAGCCAGTTATTGAAGAAGTACTTCCTGTTGTTAAGCAATCAAAAAAAGAAGAAGTTAAGTTTGACGATGATTCAGAAGGTGATTTTGTTATTGAAAAACCTTATTACAAACCACAACAAATAAGTCTAGAAGATTTCGATTGGGGTGCAATTGGGAAAAAACATGTATCCTATTCTGAAGACGAAAGAATTAGATTAGAAGAAGTATATGATAAAACTTTTAGTCAAATTGTTGAACAAGAAGTTGTAGAAGGAATCATTGTTGCTAAAAATGCACGCGAAGTAGTTATTAATATCGGATTTAAATCTGATGGAGTAATAGCTTTAAATGAATTAAGATATAATCCAGATTTTAAGATTGGTGATAAAATAGAGGTTTATGTTGAAAGCCAGGAAGACACTAGTGGTCAATTAATCCTTTCACACAGAAAAGCCAGAATTCTTAAATCTTGGGAAAGAGTTAATACAGTATTTGAAACACAAGAAATCATTACAGGTTATATAAAATCAAGAACTAAAGGTGGTTTAATTGTTGATGTATTCGGAATTGAAGCATTCTTGCCAGGTTCACAAATTGATGTTAAACCTATCAGAGATTACGATGTATTTATTGATAAAACAATGGAATTTAAAGTTGTTAAGATAAATCACGAATATAAAAATATTGTTGTTTCACATAAAGCATTAATTGAAGACGAGATCGAACTACAGAAAATCGAGATCATGTCTAAATTAGAAAAAGGTCAGGTGTTAGAAGGAACTGTTAAAAACATTACTTCTTATGGTGTCTTTATTGATTTAGGTGGTGTTGATGGATTAATCCATATTACAGATCTTTCATGGGGACGTATCAATCATCCTGAAGAAGTAGTTACATTAGATTCTAAAATCAATGTAGTAATTCTTGATTTTGATGAAAGTAAAAAACGTATTGCATTAGGATTAAAACAACTTACTCCTCATCCATGGGATGCACTAAGTGCTCATCTTTCTGTTGGTGATAAAGTTAAAGGTAAAGTTGTTGTTATTGCTGATTATGGCTCATTTATTGAAGTTGTTCCTGGTGTTGAAGGTTTGATACATGTATCAGAAATGTCATGGTCACAACATTTAAGAACTGCTCAGGACTTTATGAGAATAGGTGATGAAGTTGAAGCTGTTATTTTAACTTTAGATCGCGAAGAACGTAAAATGTCATTAGGTATCAAACAACTTATTCCAGATCCATGGACAAACATCCATGATAAATATCCTTTAAAATCACAACATAAAGCAACAGTTCGTAACTTTACAAACTTTGGTATCTTTGTTGAATTAGAAGAAGGTGTTGATGGTTTAATTCATATTTCTGATCTTTCTTGGTCAAAGAAAATAAAACATCCTGCTGAATTCACTAGAATAGGTGAAAAATTAGATGTAGTTGTTTTAGAAGTGGATCTTGAAAACAGAAGATTAAGTTTAGGTCATAAACAATTGGAAGAAAATCCTTGGGAAATATTTGAAACAGTTTTCACAATTGATTCAACTCACAAAGGAACAATTATCAGTATAAATGATAAAGGTGCTATAATTTCTCTACCTTATGGTGTTGAAGCTTTTGCTCCAGCCCGTCAATTACATAAAGCTGATGGAAGTCATGCTAAAATGGATGAAACACTAGACTTTAAAGTAATTGAATTCTCAAAAGAAAATAAGAAAATCGTTGTTTCTCACGCTAGAATATCTCAGGATCAAAATCCTGAAGTTAGACATAAATCTGAATTCGAACTTAAGAAAAAAGATAGAGATCAGAGAGGTGGAAACAGAGGCATGAATGATAATATGGAGAAAACTACTTTTGGTGACATTGATGCATTATCAAACTTAAAATCTGAAATGCAAAAATCAGAAAAAGAAAAACTGGAAGCAATGAATAAAAGAACAAACAAAACTCAAGAAGTTGTTCAAGAAGAACCTAAAGAGATTCCACAGGAAACTCCAGAGGAAACTCCAGAACAGCCGAAAGAAGAAAGTGCTGAATAAATTCAAAAGAAAATCCCGAGTCATATCTCGGGATTTTTTGTTTATACTAATTTGTAATTATATTTAATGAGTCCATTTACAATAACTATTTTAGGATGTGGTTCGGCTACTCCGACATTTAATCGTAATCCCAGCTCACAAGTTGTGTTTATGAAAGATAAGACTTTTCTGGTGGATTGTGCTGAAGGAACTCAGATGCAATTACGTAAATTTAACGTCCGCCAAAATAGAATTGACCATATTTTTATTAGTCATCTGCATGGAGATCATTATTTAGGACTGTTAGGATTATTATTTACAAATCATTTGTATGGTCGTACAAAAGATTTACATATTTATGCTCCTGAAGAATTAAAAGAAATAATAGATATACAATTAAGAGCATCTAAATCTGTACTTATATACCCATTATTTTTTCATTCATTAAAAGAAGGGGTTCTTGATACAATTTATGAATGTCATAATTGTGAAGTTAGCTCATTCCCTTTAAAACATAGTGTTGATACCTGGGGTTTTTTATTTAAAGAGAAATCTACAGGTCGTAAAATAAGAAAAGATTTAATTGAAGAATTAAATATTCCAATTGAATTTATAAAGCAAATTAAATTAGGTGAAGATTTTATTAACGAAGAAGGTAAGATTTATAAAAATGAAGACATTACTTCACCTCCTGATCATATGAGAAGCTTCGCTTATTGCTCGGATACAATTTATGATGAAGACATTATAAAGTACATTGAAAATGTTGATTTATTATACCATGAAGCTACTTTTACTAATGATTTTGCCACTGTTGCCAGAGATAAAATGCATTCAACATCAGCGGAAGCTGCTACAATTGCTTTAAAATCTAAAGCTAAACAGTTATTAATTGGCCATTTCTCGGCCAGATATGATGATGAAATAGAATTATTAGATGAAGCAAGATGTATTTTCCCTAATACTATTGCGGCAGATGATGGTAAAGTGGTTTATCTTTAATTTATATCGTTAAACTCTTCTTCTAACAGCGTTTTAAGTTCTGAGGGTTGCACATCATTTGTTAAGTGACCCATTTTACAATAAGATATCTTTCCGGTTTGTTCTGAAACCACAATAGTAATAGCATCAGATTGCTCGGTAATTCCTATTGCGGAGCGGTGCCTTAATCCGTGGTCGCTTGGGATGTTTCTATTGCCCGATACAGGAAGAATGCATTTGGCAGCTTTTATTTTATTATCAATAATAATCACTGCGCCATCGTGTAAAGGACTGTTTTTATAAAAGATATTCTCTAAGATAGGGGAGGAGATAGTTGCGTCAATCAATACACCTGTATTTACAAAGGTCTGAAGTTCGTTTTTACGGGCGATAACTATCAGTGCGCCTGTCCTGTTATTACTCATCCTCTGGCAAGCTTGTATTATGGGGTCAATACTTAGTATGTTCTCGTTCAAAAGATTTATTTTCCAGAACATAAACCTTTTTGGCTTCTTCCTGATAAATTCTGGGGTGCCTAAAAGTAATAGGAACCTCCGGATTTCTGGTTGGAATACCACAATTAATGCTATTACTCCCACACTAATAAACTGTCCTAGAATCTCGGAGAGTAAAACCATTTCTAATGCTCTTACCAGTTTCCAAATTAAATAAATTGCAATGATACCTATAAATATATTAATAGCTGCTGTCCCTCTTATCAACTTATATAGTTCATAAAACAGATAGGCAACCAATATTATATCAATAATATCTAGTATAGATAATTTGGGTAAACCTGTTATAAAAAGTAAGAACATTCTTTAGTGTGTTTATTTATTTTTATGATAAGATTATCCGCAATGGAAATACTTATCTACTAGTTTTAATATCTTAGTTTTGTCGCAATGAATCTCTTCACGCAAAGTGCCATCCTTAAAATCTCTTAGTTTCTTGATAGTTCCATCAATCATCTGCTTGCTGAAAACTCCATACTTCTCATAAATATCACGTTGATTCTCTAATCTGTCTGCACTCTCAACACATGATGCTGGAAGATGATCTAGATTGCCTGCAATTTCCTTATTTTCGTCATGGAATATATTAACATCCACGTAAGTGTCATTGGCAAACTGTAAAGCATTATCCATTTCAAAACCATTACGGGCAGCTACCGTTAAACCGGCAAGCAATAAATAAATATCAGCAGAACCATCAGGACAACGGAACTCAACTGTTTGTTTATGTGAGAAATCTATGGCTACATCATCCTCTAATGGATTTGCATGCTTAGCAAGATTTATCTTTTTAGTCCAACCCAGCGGCACTCTTACAAGAACTGAACGATTACGATCGCCCCAACAAATATTTGTAGGAGCCTCTTGATGTGGCACAAGGCGAAAATAAGATGCCGGATTGGTATTTCCAAATGCAGTAAGAGATGGGGCCAAACTAAGGTAGCCGGCTATCGCTTTTTTAGCAATATCACTTAATTTTCCATCCACAATCATCATATTTTTACCATCTTTCATCAAACGAGTATGAATATGTAAGCCACTACCCGCTTTTCCGACGGTAATCTTCGGAGCAAATGTGATTGTTACCCCATACTTGTATGCCAACGTTCTAAGAATCCATTTTGCTATGAGCAATTGATCTGCTGCTTCTTCCAATGGTACCGGACTGAATTCAATTTCATTTTGTTCGTACATCAATCCATCTGCCGAAAAGTTGCCCACTTCTGAGTGTCCGTACTTTATAACTCCTCCGGTGGTGGCTATTGCAAGCATGGATTCGGTGCGGAGCTGATCGAACTTAGAAAAAGGACTTGATTCGTGGTAGCCTTTTTGATCGTCGGCTACAAAAAGATCTTCTTTGGCGCTAATAACGTAATATTCAAGCTCGCCCATCACTTCAAAGCTCAATCCTGTTTTCTCTTTAAGCTCCTTATGCGCTTTGCACATGATATATTCAGGTGAACTTTCGAGCGGATTTCCATCTTTATCGTAATAAGAACAAAGAATATCAATAGTTGGTATCTCAGAAAAAGGATTTACGAATGCCGTACGATAACGGGGCACTACATACAAGTCGCTGGCGCCTGCATCCAGATGTTTGAACAAACTTGAACCATCTGCTCTTTCTCCACAACTAAGTATCGAATCGAGATGCTCCATGTTGTTTATCACAAAATTAAGCGTTTTCAATCGCCCATCACCCCCGGCATAGCGCAGGTTGAGCATTTCGATACCATTATTTTCTATATAATTTATCAGATCAGCCTTTGTAAAATCTTTCGCAGGCTTTTGTAAATACTGAACCAAAGGGTTCGGATTTAGCTTAATGTTGTTATTCATAGGTTTTTAAGTTATTAAACGATTCTCATGATTTGGGTTGACAAAGCTATGATTTTTTTAGCTATCAGCAACATTTTCTTTATTATTTAACGAAAATATTATTTTAAGTTAATACTTAGGAGTTTGTTTAAGGCTATATTTCTTTTTTTAAGTGTAATTTTTATTTTTATGAT
>CAIWDQ010000159.1 GCA_903911455.1 uncultured bacterium | reverse complement strand
ATAAACATAATTGAATACATTATAGATATTGTATCAATAGCCAAAAAATAAAAAATTGAGAATTTGGAATATTAAGAATCTCAAACATATGTGTATGAAGAATTAAAATTAGAATTTAAAGTTTCAATCTTATTCTTACAGAGATTAGACTTAATCAAAAATAAATTGTGTCTCTTCTTCTCTTTTATATTTAAACCCTGACTTCGGTTATAAATATAAAAATCATCATAAACAAAATTCAAAAAATAAAACAAAAACTCATCATACTTAGTAAATATGCTTTACTTTTTGTTTAATTAATAAATAAGAATTCTAAAAAAACAATAAAAAAACAGTTATTGAGTTAGTATTTTTAATAAATTTGTACGCAAATTATAGCAATGAGAAGAGTTTTTAAAAACCATATAATTAATAAACTACTACTAATAAGTCTAATTTTAGTAATAATTCCAGGAATTTCAAAAGCACAAAGAAGCTTTGATAGTAAGTTCTTTACGGGAGGTAACTTAGGTCTTCAAATTGGCACAGTTACTTTAATTGATGTGTCGCCAATAATTGGCTACCGACTTACTGAGGATATTGATATAGGTGTAGGATTGACTTACAAATATTATAATAATAAGAATTACCTACAATACTTTAATAATTATTATGGTGTGGAAAGTAATATATACGGAGGGAGTTTGTTTGCCAGATATCATATTACGGAAGCAATTTTTGCACATGTTGAAGTTGAAGATTTGGAGTATAGTTTTAATGATTATATAATTTATCCAACATCTTTGGTTACACAAAAGAAAACTGTAGAAGTTCCAGGTATATTTGTGGGTATTGGATATAGGCAGAAATTAGGTGAGAATTCTTATTTAACTATAATGCTTTTATATAATTTAAATGAAACTCATTATTCTCCGTATACAAATCCACTACTTAAAGTAGGATATACAATTGGTTTTTAATATTACAAACAAAAATAATTTAAACATACATAAAAAATGAATAAAGAAATTGCTCAATTAGAGCCTAAATTATTATGGTATTACTTTAATGAAGTTTTAAATATACCACGTCCTTCAAAAAATGAAGAAAAAATGGCTGATTATTTAATTAATTTTGCCAAAGAAAAAAATCTTGATGCGCTTAAAGATAATGCCGGCAATGTTTTAATAAGAAAAAATGCCAGTAAAGGTTTTGAAAATGTAGAAATAACTGTTTTGCAAAGTCATTTAGATATGGTTTGTGAGAAAAATAGTGATAAAGTTCATGATTTTAATGTTGATCCTATTGATGCTTATGTTGATGGCGAGTGGGTGAAAGCTAAAGGAACAACTTTAGGTGCAGATGATGGCATTGGGATAGCTGCTGCTCTTGCTATATTAGCTTCGGATGATATTGAGCATGGCCCGATTGAATGTTTGTTTACTGCTGATGAAGAAACCGGTTTGACGGGTACTTTTGCTTTAGAACCAACGCTTTTAAAAGGGAAATATCTTTTAAATCTTGATTCGGAAGATGAAGGCGAGATATTTATTGGTTGTGCCGGTGGTAAAGATACTGTTGCTGAATTTAGTTTTAATTATGAAAAAACTCCTGCTTCTCTAAAAGCATTTAAAGTAAAAGTAAGTGGCTTAAATGGTGGGCATTCGGGTGATGATATCAATAAAGGTTTAGGGAATGCAAACAAGTTGTTGAATAGATTTTTGTGGGATGCTACTAATAATTATAATATTAGACTTGCTGATATTAATGGTGGTAATCTTAGAAATGCTATCCCCAGAGAAGCGTGGGCTGATATTGTAGTTGATGAGAAGTTTGTGAAAGAAATAATTGAATCTGCAAACAAATATAATACTACTATAAAATTTGAATATAGAAGTACTGAATCAAAACTTAACTTCAGTATTGAAGAAATTAAAACTCCTGAAAATTTAATTGATAAAGCTTCTAAGGATAAATTAATACATGCTCTATATGCTTGTCCTCATGGTGTAATAAGTATGTCAAGAGAGATTGCTAACTTTGTAGAAACATCTACTAATCTGGCTTCAGTTAAAATTAAAGATAATAAAATAGTTGTAACTACTAGTCAGAGAAGTTCGGTTGAATCTGCTAAAGAAGATATTTGTAATATGGTGAAAAGTGTTTTTGAATTGATTGGTGCAAACGTTACTCAAGGTGATGGTTATCCTGGCTGGACTCCTAATCCTGATTCTGTTGTACTTGAAATTGCAAAACGCTCTTATATTAAGTTATTCAAAAAAGAACCAAAGATATTAGCAATTCATGCTGGTCTGGAATGTGGTTTGATTGGTGAAAAATATCCTGAAATGGATATGATTTCTTTCGGTCCAACTATTAAAGGCGCTCATTCACCTGACGAAAGACTTAAAATTGATACTGTTGGTATGTTTTGGGATCTTACTATAGAAGTTCTAAAGAACATTCCTAAGAAATAAATCTTAATTAAATTCAAATAAAAAAGCTTCAGAGAAATCTCTGAAGCTTTTTTATTATACT
>CAIWDQ010000158.1 GCA_903911455.1 uncultured bacterium | reverse complement strand
ATTTTATTCTTTTATAAACTTTTTAATAACATTTCCTTTATCAGTAGTTAACTTAAACAGATAAATTCCTTTAGGTAGAGCAGAAACATCCAGCGTTGTCTTTCTATATACATAAGATGAATAAACAACACGTCCTAATAGATCTTCAATTACATAGTTCTCTTTAGTATTTGAGTTAATTTCTATTGTCAATTGATTGTTTACAGGATTAGGATACACTTTACAAAGCTTAGCTGTATTGTTCTGAATATCTTTAATAGACAGCATCACTGTAGTTGCTGATACTATATAATTAATATCTTTATTGTTCGGATGTGTTGAGCTTAAAGTAACACTTAATGGTGTAGTTACTTTACCCGGAACTTCAGGATATACAACATATTTACCAAAGGCAAGATTGTCAAATGAAAAGTACCCATTTTGATCAGTATATTTACAAGTTAAAGTATTAAAGGCAGTATCTAATAATAACACTTCGAAAGCAGCAAGCATCGTCTTTTGCCCTGTTGTTACGGTACCTCCAATACTACCTGCGCCTTGTGGTATAGTACCTACCTGATGCATATGAATATCTTTAGCCCATTGATTAGAAAACAACTTAATAGTATCAGCAGTATTCCAGAAAGATTTATTTGGATAATAAGTAGGTGTATATTGACCTAAGAAAGATGAATTTGGTTTCAGTACAGATTGAACTTTGTAATTCCCAGCTGGTTTTTGATAGAAATTATAAAAACCAAGAGAGTCAACATTACAAGAATCAACAACAGAAAGAGTAGAATCAAAAAGATATGCTAGAGCATGATCAACCGGAACAACACCAGTAAATACAGTTCCACCCATATTATATGTTGTAGGAGCAGGAGGTAGAACTTTTAAAATTTTCGTTGTACGATTACTTGCACATGCAGTAATAGTAGAAGAAAATTTAATATTTGGACGTTGCATTGAGAAAATGCCAGTTGTATATATACAAGTAGAACCTACATCAGCATGCCAGCTAAGTGACGAATTATAAGAAGTTTGAGTTGAGTATACAATTCCATTATTACTATATCCTGTAGGATAATTTTCGAAGCAAGTTTGAAGAATTAAATTACTAGTTCCATCCCAATAATAAGGAGCATTAAAATTATATGTATTCCACCCAACAGTCGGGGTTAAAGAAGGATTAAGATAAACCTGAGTTAGATTAGTATCAATAAACGTACTGGTAATAGCACTTAAGTTAGTAGGTGCAATTTTGATTGTGAAATTAATCATTGCATTACCTGGATATGCAGAAGCTAAGTTAAAAGCAATTGACTGTATAGGCCCTGCTTGCACTCCTAATGCATTTAGTTCTGATGCTAATATAAAATACTGTTCTCTGCTTCCATTATAAAACTGACCATAAGGAGTTGGATAAGTTGATGTACCATTAACTAGTGTACCAGTTCCCAGAGTAACTAATGAATTAACTCCTGAATTATCTTGTACATAAAGAGTATCATTAGTATTCATTGTTCCTGTGTGATAAATAGAGTCATTACAAAAGCTTGTTCCACCATAAGGAGTATGAAACCATTGAATTGGGTTACCATTAGCATGTGCAATAACGGTAACATTAGAAGCACCATAAGCAATAGGTGGCACTGAATCAACAGCTGGTGCAGGAGGTAAAACGTAAACACTTATACCTAATGAACTAGACCCACCATTTCCGCAGAAATTTATACCATGAACTGTTATAAGTCCTGAATTAGAAGAGGAACTATAATTAACTACTATTGAATTTCCAAAACCCGAACCTGTAACTCCAACAGGTAATGTCCAGTTATAAGAAGTTGCATTTGTAATTGGAGGCACAGTATATGTAACAGCACTTTGACCATAACAAGCAATAGTAGGTCCTGTAATTGCACCGGCATTTGCAGGAGCCGAATTAACTGTAATTGCTAATATAGTAGGAAGCCCTGTTCCTAAAGTAAAACTTTTGCCATAAACATAAAGATTACCAGATGTTGCATTACTACTAAAAGTAAAAGTTATAATAGTATCATTAACAAATGTTATTGTAACTCCTGTACCTGTATAATTCCATAACATCGTATCAGCATTTGCTATTTTAAGAGTATAATAAGTAACCCCTGTTTGTCCCTGGCATACTGTTGTTGGTCCTGTTATAGGACCTGCTGCAGGAACTCCTCCAACACTTACAGTAATACCACCTGTCATTGAGTCAGCAATGTATGTTGCTATCCTTCTTCCAATAACATAATAACTCCCATTTGCATTATTAGTCCATGTAATTGGATTTCCTGTGCCTATTACTTCAGTCGAAAGTTGTGGTACTCCATTAAGTACTAGTCTATATGCACATCTAAGTTCCGATCCGCTAAGATTTATAACATTTCCGTTATTAGTAACATTAAATTTAGTAACAGGTTTATTTAGTATAGGGTTATAAGTTAGATTTAATGTGTCAATAGGAATCGTTCCACTTATAGCACTTGGATTAAGATAGTTTGCATATACAACTGTTGGATATGTTACAATAGTACTAAAGAAAAGATTCATTTTGCCTTGAAGAAAATCTACAGTATCAGTTACCCTTATAGTACATGCTCTTAACCAACCTCCATTGTTTAATGGGTCAGTTAATGAATCATATATTCTCATTCCATTTGTAGTTAAACTCGTAGGATTTAATTGTAGATACAATGGGTTTGCAGGCAAGGGTTTTACAAGAACAACTGTTGGTTGTTGAGGAGGATTTGTGCCTAATTGAGAACTACCGGGCACTACAGAAGCCGAAACTAATCCTGTCCCTTTTATGTTTTTAAGACTATCCTGAAAGCTTCCCTGAAAGCCTTCAAGATTAAATGTATCAAGTCCATTGGCTTGTTTAGCTCGAATATAAACATCAAACTGATAGTTTTTTGAATTCAGTAAAGTATCATTACATATCTTTACTTGAGCAGCGGGAACTTGCGCTTCAACAAATAAACTTATCAAAACAAAGATTGGGATAAGCATTCCCTTAATTAAAGTAATTGTCTTTT
>CAIWDQ010000157.1 GCA_903911455.1 uncultured bacterium | reverse complement strand
CTTAATAAATAATAGTAAGATGATTCTTTATGATTTTTGGAATAAACTATTGCTGAGCTAATTTCTTTTCTTTCATCCATTCAACAGTTATCACAAAATACTTGATGCTCGAAAGAATCAATGCTCCACCGATTGCAATGTATAATACTGATAAATATTGTTTTGGTATAGATGAATGGCGTAATGTAATGCCGGTTCCCATCATAAGAATAATCATGATCAAACTTTTAACAGTTATAAACGCAAATAACCATTGCTTATCACCATTAGCTTCAATCCTGTTTATATTTTTTTGTGCAAAACGAGATAAAACAAAGCGATGTTTAATGATAGAAATAAGGAGTCCTGAGCTTACGATAAGCCAGGTGTACGAACCCTGGTAATCTGATAGCCAGCGACAAGCAAAGCTGTTGAGCAATATGCCTACTCCTAACCACATTAATCCCGAAAGTAAAATTAAATAATGTTTGTCGACGAATGGTTTTCTATTTGTGTTTTTTGAAGTCATTAGATCTTATCTGAAGAATTTTATTAAAAATAAATTTAACATGAATAACAGATAAACCGTCAGATAGTTTTTAAGTTTGATATAAGTTTATTTAAGAGTTCAGTTATTATTTGCCATGAATGATTTTTAATACTCTACAGTTGGTAGCATCAATAATAATAAGAAATGTTCCTCCTTTATAACCTTTAGGAAGTGTACCAATAATGATCCAATGTTTATCAATATGATAAATTTCATAAGGTCTTTCATCAATAATAGTTTCCTTATCAAAAAAATTAAACAAAATAGTTTCAGCAATATTAACAGCAGTTACACTATCTTTAATAATTTCTTTTTTGTTATCAATTAAGTTATATTGCTCTTTCTTTTTTAATACTTCTTTTAATTTCTTTTCAGCATAAGTTCTGCCAAGTATAAGTCTTTTGCTTTTATTTTGACTATAAGTATTAATTGTTAAAATAAGAAGTGTTATGATGAATATTGCTTTAAAGTATTTCATAATTGTTTTATTAATTTTGATTTGTATTTCAACTTTAAGTACTTTAAGTACTTTAGGCACTTTAAGTACTCTTTTTAAGAACTTCAATTATTTTATCAAGAAGAACCTTGGCAAGTTTATATTTTGATTCAACTGTCCAGCCTGCAATATGAGGAGTAAGTATAACATTATCAGCTTTGATAAGATATTGATATGATTCAGGCAAAGTATTGCTATCAATCTCTTCAAAACTGAATTTCTCATATTCTAACACATCCAGACAAGCTCCTTTTATCTTACCTGATATAAGTGCCTTAACCAACGAATCAGTATTCACAACTTTGCCTCTGGCAGTATTTATAAGATAAAAATCATGCTTAAACTTATTAATAAAAGCATCATCAAACATATAATGCGTTTCATCAGTCAAAGGGACATGAAAACTTAAGATATCAGCTTCCAAAAAGAGAGTTTCCAACGTAACTTCTTTAACATATTCATCCGAATAATTAAACTTATATTTATCATAAGCAATAACATTAGCATCAAAACCTTTCAACCTCTTTGCAAATGCGCTACCCATATTTCCATAACCAATGATTCCAATCGTCTTGCCTTTAATCTCAACACCCCGATTCTTCTCTCTTTCCCAGATACCTTTACGTACATCAGCATCAGCACGTTTAATATTGTTAAATAAAGTAAGCAACATACCCAAAGCATGTTCTGCCAAAGCATCCCTATTCCCTTCCGGGGAATTTAGGCAAGCTATACCTAAATTTTCAGCATAATGAACATCAATACTCTCCATACCCGCCCCAACTCTTCCAATAAACTTTAAATTTATAGCTTTGTCAAGCATAACTTTATCTAAAACGATACCGCTACGAATAACAACACCAATGTATTCGTGAATTATATTTAAATAATCATCGCGTTTAAAAGTTGGGAAGTAATCACATTGATAGCCTAATGTAGTTAGCTCCTTTATCAATAAATCGTGTGTATTGTCAACGAAAAGGATTTTTCCTTTCATTTATATTATTTTAAGATTGCATTATTTCTTCTGATGATATCCCTGATCATACCTTTTAATATGTTGCCTGTTGACATTAGCATATCTCCATTTTCAGGGAAAGGTATAAATTGTGAATCTAATTTTCTACGTATTTCTGGCTTTAGAATATTTCTATCGCCTCTGGCTGTTGCATATGCATTGTTAAAATAGAATTGAGCTCTGATTGGTTCTGACTTTACCATCTGTCTTGATTGGTTTTCCCAGAAATCAACTGTACCAGCAATAATTGCATACTTAGATTGGTGAACTTCAGTAACTGTGCAACGATGATTAACATATTTAGGGATGGTTATATCATTACCATTAGCATCTTTCATCACATTACCATTAGCATCAAGCTTATATTGAGTGCCTTCCTGGACTTGTTTAGTTTCAGTAAATTCTGTTTGATTTTGTGATTCAGGCGAGATATCAATAACTTTAATACTAACTATTATAGAATAATCATAATAAAAATTATCAATTGGTTGTGAATGGAAAATAGTCCAATCCTTATTAAAATTATAAGTACTCATATTCAATAAATCCTTTTCAAACTGAACTGGGAGAATAGCTTCCGAATTATTTACCATCTTAAACAAAACATAAGTAAGACCTGCATCATAAGCTTCCTTAATCAGTGCATCTACATCTTTATAATTAGGATAAAATGTTTTAACTCTTTGTAATTCGTCATAAGCCTGACGGGCATCGTATCTATCTTTCTTATCAAGCAAAGTTTTAGCATGAACATAATAATATTCTGAAGCATTCTTCTTAGCTTCAACTATTTCTTTATTATAATCAACATATTGATAACCTATGGTAGTCAATATAAATGGTTGCACTCTTGCCACAGTTTCCTGCCTCTTATTCATAGCATCATAACATTTAAATATCCTATCCCATCTGTCAGGCTGTCCGGATAACTGAAGTTGTTCAATTGTTTGCTTATCCTTTTGGTTTGCTAATTTATAAGACTGACTTAAGACATTAATTTCTTTAGTATTCCTTGGGTCTTTTAATATTTTTGATACAGATTTATTAATAGCTTCATCATAGTAACCTTTTGATAACATTTTGGTAGATGACATGCACGAAGCAACTATAAATGCAATAGATAATATGTATATAAACTTTCTCATATGTATTTTTTTTAGACTATGAAGATTACAAAAAACGTACCAAAATTAATTTAAATTCTTAAATAAAGCATAAAAAACATTGATAAAAACAATAAAGTTGTATTTTTGCCGTCTATTTATCATATTTAAGTACTATGTGGAATCACCTGGTTAGATTTATTTTAAGGAAACGCGTCTGGAATATTATTGCAATATTATTACTGACAATATTTATGGGTTATCATGCTACCAACATTCAGTTATCTTATGAGATGGCTAAAATGTTGCCCGCATCCGACTCAGTAAGTATAGATTATGATAATTTTAAGAAACAATTTGGTGAAGATGGAAGTGTGATGTTCGTAGGTATCTGTGATAATAAACTTTTTGAACTCTCAAAGTTTAATGCATGGTACGATCTTACATCTAATATTAAAGAGATTGAAGGAGTAGAAGAAGTGCTTTCTTTATCAAAACTATATACTTTATCTAAAAATGATTCATTAAATAAATTTGATTTTAAACCTTTAATTAAATATAAGCCAAGAACTCAGGAAGAAGTTGATAGTATTAGACGAAAAATATATTCATTGCCTTTTTATGATGGATTAATTATAAATAGGAGTACGAATGCAACTCTTATGATGATTACTCTTGATAAAAAGAAACTTAATACCAAGAGTAGGGTTGGACTTATTAATGAGATTCACGAAAAGATAGAACAATTCAGTAAAAAGAACGATATCACTGTGCATTACTCGGGATTGCCATACATTCGTACGATGATATCAAAGAAGATTCAGGATGAACTAAAATTCTTCATGTTGCTTTCAATGCTTATAGCATCTATCGCTTTATTTGCATTCTTCAGGTCATACAGGGCAGTACTTTTCCCTATGCTTATTGTTATTATTTGTGTAATATGGGCTACGGGTATGATAGTTTTGCTCGGGTATAAAATTACTATTCTTACAAGTATAATACCCCCACTTACAGTTATTATTGCTGTTGAAAACTGTATTTTCCTTCTTAATAAATATCATTTTGAATATAAGCTTCATGGTAATAAAGTAAAGGCTTTATCTAGAGCAATACAGCGTATAGGATTGGCTAATTTATTAACTAATGCTGCAACTGCTGCCGGTTTTGCTGCTTTTACTGTTACCGGAAATAAGATGCTTGTTGAGTTTGGGATAGTTGCATCACTTACTATACTCCTTATTTATATTTTTACCATTATATTAATACCTATATTTTTTAGTTATCTGGCCCCTCCAAGTGTTAAAAATGTTGAGCATTTAGACAATAAAATTATCGGAAAGATCATTGCGCGTATTGAGCATATTGTGCAAAATAAACGCAAATGGGTTTATGTTGTGTTGGTTATATCAGTTGTTATTGGTGTTATTGGCGTTACTAAATTACGGACTACAGGAAATATAGTTGATGATATTCCGAAGCGTGATCCTATGTTTGTTGATCTTACCTTTTTTGAAACGAATTTTAAAGGGATAATGCCTTTTGAAATCTCTATTGATACGAAGAAGGATAAAGGTGTGATGCGTATGCCTTTTATTCGTAAGATTGATCAACTTCAAGATATTATAAAGACATATCCTGAGTTATCAAAGCCAGTTTCGGTAGCAGAAGTTGTTAAGTTTGCAAAACAGGCATTTTATGATGGAGATTCTTCATATTATAGTATCCCCGACAATAGCGAACTTGCTTTTATGGCAGATTATATCCCTAAAGTTAACAGTAAAAAGAAAACAATTTTAAATGCTTTTGTTGATACAACTATGCGCAAAACTCGTGTTAGTGTTCAGATGGCTAACATAGGTACCAAAGAAATTCAGAAGATACGAAACGAATTAAGACCCAAAATAGATTCAATATTTGATCCTGCAAAATATGATGTGAAGATTACAGGTAGCAGTGTCGTTTTTCTGGAAGGCACCCGTTATCTTACCGGAAACCTAATAGAAAGTCTTATACTTGCTGTAATTATTATTGCTTTATTGATGGCTTTTCTTTTTAGTTCTTTAAGAATGATTATACTTTCGTTGATACCAAATCTTGTGCCTCAGTTATTAACAGCAGCAATGATGGGTTACTTTGATATCACTATCAAACCTTCGACAATACTTATTTTTAGTATTGCTTTGGGGATTTCAATGGATAATACCATACAATATTTATCCAGATACAGGCTCGAATTGCGGAGAAGCAAAGGTAATATTAAAGAATCGGTGATTTATGCGCTTGGCGAAACAGGTTATAGCATGGTTTACTCATCTATAGTACTTTTCCTGGGTTTCTCTATCTTTAGTCTTTCAACATTTGGAGGCACTCAGGCTATGGGCTTTCTGGTTTCGTTTACGTTGCTTACGGGTATGTTTACCAATCTTTTAATACTCCCATCTTTATTATTGACACTTGATAAGTATTTTACTACAAAACGTTTTGAGGAACCTTTTGTAGAGATTGATTTTATTAAAGAAGATAATAATACGCATGGTTTTGATCATATTAATTAGTAGTAAGGAAAAAAATACTAATTATCAGGAAATACCTTAGAGTTTTTTCTTTATTATGATTGTAATTTTGCATTATAATAAAGTTTAGTTTAAAATAATGTTTGAAAGGTCTCATTTAACAAAGTGAGGCCTTTTTCTTTTCTCATATAAATATACTCTTTTGAATACTTTTTGTATTGTCTTCTTTAAATCCATTTTTAAATAAAAAAGAAAAGCAATCATAGAGAAATAAATGTATTTGATTTATGTTAATAACG
>CAIWDQ010000156.1 GCA_903911455.1 uncultured bacterium | reverse complement strand
ATTTTATTGGGTTTAATCTTTTATCAAAAAATCACATTTACTTATATTAGTATTTTACTTTTTGAATATTTATTATGTTTACCCCTTATATTGATAAAAAACATATGGAATACTCGAACTACAAGCATATTTTTCATATCAGGACAATGGATTTTTTTGACAATCTTAACATTTCTTACTGGTAATATTAATTCCCCTTTTTTAACAGAGTTCGTTATTATAATAATTGTATCAGAATTTCTTCTAAGTAGAAAAGTAAGTGTCTATTTGTTTGTGTTATTTTTTATTACAACACTTCTTTTTATTATATTAGATTTAAACAATCTCGCTCCAATAAATATAATCGAATTCACTGTTTGGAGTTACTGGATTAAATACACATTGTTTGCACTATTACTTGTTATTATCCATTTTTATATTTCAAGATTATTAAAAAAAGAAAAAGAGAACACAAGTAAGGAATTTGAAGAACGACAGAAAATTGTAGAATCAATAAAAATTAGCGAATCTAAATTTAGAGCAATAACTGAGAACACTGCTGATTTTACTTTTATAACTAACCTAAATGGTTGTTTTACTTATGTCAACCCTTCAATTTCAAAATTTACTGGTTATTCATCTAACGAATTATTAGGGAAAAATGCTTTTGGAAAATCAGCACCAATAGTAGTTTTTGATGAAGATAATAATCATATAATTAAAACTGTAGTTAACTCAAAAAATAGCCCTGGCACAACGTATCATCTTAGAGATTTCAGAATTAGAAATAAATCTGGTGAATTGGTTTATGTAGAAGGTTATTTAACCTTCTTGCCGAATACACCAGGAGTAGATGGGTTTGTATTTAATGGGCATGATATTATCGAAAGAAAAAAATACGAAAAAGAAATCATTGAAAGTAACGAAAGATTCCGAATTTCTTTTATGACAAGCCCTGATTCGATAAGTATAAGTACAATTGAAGATGGGATATATCTTGATATTAATGCAAGTCATTTAGAAATATTTGGATATACAAGAGATGAGATTATTGGAAAGAGCACTTACGATTTAAATATTTGGTACGATCCTGATGGAAGAAAGAAAATCATAGAAAATATTAAAGTAAATGGCGTTGTCAAGAATGAACAATCAAAATTAAAATGTAAAGATGGAAGTATTATTATTGGATCTGTTTCGGCATGTTTCATCACATTAAGTAATGTTAAATATGTATTAATAGTAACTCAAAATATCAGTGATTTAATCAGAGCAGAAGAAGATCTTAAGAAATCGGAAGAGAAGTTTTCTAAAGCATTTCAAAACAGTCCGGCAATTATTACAATTTCTAATTATAAAGATAAAACGTTTGTAGATATTAGTGAATCTTTTGAGCATATAACTGGATATAATCGATCAGAAGTTATTGGTGTTAGAATTGCTGATCTAAATATCTTTTCTAATCCAATACAATTCTATAAATTATCTGAAGAAATTTCAATTAAAAAAAGATATACTAATAAAGAAGTAGGATTTTTAACTAAGAGTAATAAAATAGTTTTTGGCCTTATGTCATCTGAAATCATTAATTTAGATGGTGAAGACTATATTATTAGTGTAATAATTGATATTACAGACAGAAAAATTGCGGAAGAGAAAATTGAAATATATCAAAATAAATTAAAATCGTTAACTACTGAGCTTACATTGACTGAAGAGCGTGAAAAACGAAATTTCGCTGTCAACCTCCATGATCATATTATTCAATCACTTGCATTAGCTAAGATAAAAATAGCAAGTATTGAGCTAAATGAAATATCTAAATCGAATCAGGAAATAATTTCTGAAGCAAAAGATTTCCTTTCTGATGCTATTCAAAAGTCCAGAAATGTAACATATGAGCTTAGTCCACCAATATTATATGAAATTGGATTGGCTGAGGCAGTAAGCTGGAAACTAAGTCAAGTAGAAAAGGATAATAAAATAAAAACTGTTTTTATAAATAAAAGCCAAGGGAATAATCTTGATATAGACATACGAATTTTGCTTTTCAGATCAATAAGCGAGTTAATAACCAACTGCATTAAACATTCGGAATGCACAACAATAACTGTAAAGCTTTGGAGTGAAGACAATAAGTGCTATGCGGAAGTAAGAGATGACGGGATTGGGTTTAAACACACCAAAATTGATTTAAAAGATTTAACAGATAGTGGCTTTGGCTTATTTAGTATT
>CAIWDQ010000155.1 GCA_903911455.1 uncultured bacterium | reverse complement strand
TCTGATGGCATAGCATCAAGTAATAGATCATTAAATGATTTTCTTTTTGGAGAAAGAGCTTCGTTCATAATTGATAGAACTTGTGATTCGCTGGTGTATTTGCCTTCGCTTTCTTTTAATGCGATTTTTACCTTAGTTTTATCTTCATTTGGTAATGCATAATATGCAGCTTTTCTTTTCTCTGTAAGGAACATCAAGAAATGTGGTTGATCTTCTTCTGAAGCTTTTCTTTTTTTAGTTTCATTGATCAATGTATTTAAATTTTCTTTTAATGATTTTTGAATTGTGTTTAGTTTGCTACCCAATCTAGTAACTTTAGATTCGTGTACTTCAACTTCTTGTTGTACGCCTTCTTCGTCTACTGTATCTAATTGAACAACAATCATTCCATTTTGTGGATTTGTAGCAAGTACTTCACCAGTTTGATCTCCAATAGCAATAGTTTCACCTGGAGTTGGTAAGCCTGCTGGTGCTTCTCCGTCAGTAACTGGTTCTTCTGTTGTTGGTTCAACAGGTTCTTCAGTTGGCAATTCACCTTCTGCACCTTCTGCGCCTTCTGCATCACCTTCAGGTTCGTCACCATCTGGTTCAGCACCTTCTGGTTGTTCAGTTGTTGGTTGATCTACAGTTTCTTCGCCAGCTGCTGCTGTTGGTCCTTCTGGAGCGTCTTCTTCATAATATTGATTGATATCAATATTTTTTGCTTCTTCTTCATTAACAAATTCAAAATTTTCAAGAACTTTACCAGTTTTTAATTTTTCTGTTAAAAGTTTTGAACTTTCGATTGTTTTGTCAAGGCTTTCAGCAATATAATTTGTATAAGCCATTGAATCGTCAAGATTTTCAGCGATATATTCAGAATAAGATATATTATTATCTACATGTTCTGCAATATATTCGGAATAAGCAATATTATTATCAAGATTTTCAGCTATATATTCTGAATAAACAATTGAATTATCAAGATTTTCAGCTATGTATTCTGAATAAACAATTGAATTATCAAGATTTTCTGCAAGATATTCTGAATATTCAATAGTATTATCAAGATTTTCAGCTATGTATTCTGAATAATCGATGTTTTTATCAAGATTTTCAGCAAGGTATTCTGAATATTTGATGTTTTTATCAACATGTTCAGCGATATATTCAGAAAAATCAATATTTTTATCTAATGTTTCTGCAATATATTTACCATAATCAATAGATTTATCAAGACTTTCAGCTAAATATTCTGAATAATTTCCTAATTTTTCTAAGTTTTCAGCAAGATAATCATTGTGCTTGATCAAATCTGTTGTAGTTTTTTTCAACTCAACATTCTCGTTAACAACAACTTGTAATTTTTCTGCCAAATAATCTAAATATTTAGCGATTTTTGATTGTTGTTCGTGTAATTTTTCATAATAGCTGAGCATACTTTCTAATTTAGAGGGATCAAAATCGCTATTACCTTTAATACTTTCGTTGATAGTGACTTTAAATTTTTCAATTTCCTCTGTTAAATAATTTGAATACTCTAGCATTTGTTTTTTAGTTACAAAGTCTTCGTTCATTTTAAATAGTTCATTAATTTTTGACTCATCGGATACATCATATATCCTAAAGTTAGCTGATTCATTAAATCCTAAACTTTCATTTAAAGATTTAACTTCCATTCTTGCTGAACTGAAGCCAGGATCAGCAACGGCATCATAAGTAAATAATTTTTTAACAGTTACTGTACCATCTGATTCTGTAATACCTGCAGCTCTAGATGACACAAAAATAGGACAGCCATCGTCAACAAGTGCTTTCGCCTCTTTACCCCAATGGGTATTAAGTAATCTAATCTCGCCTTTAACTATGTTAGTTTCTTTAACATAAGTAGCGGATTGAATTGTGTGCGAAACCCTTGATAATGATGTGTCAAAAACATCGGGATGGTCAAACTCTCCATAAACTACGCCAAGTGTGTTTTTACGATTTATTAATTCTTCAAGGTGAGGTAAGAACTTTTCAGCAGTATATATTCTATCATTTCTGTTCTTGATATTAAATTCTGTGAAGGTTCCGCCTAAAATATAATCACCTTTAGCTCGTTGTGCAGCGTGTTCATTTATTGGCTTAAGACCGTCCATACAATGTTCTACAATAAGGACTGGTTTCATACTTTTATGATTTTCTTTTTATATATAAGTTAAAAAATATCATTTTTTTCTATTTTT
>CAIWDQ010000154.1 GCA_903911455.1 uncultured bacterium | reverse complement strand
TAATTCTTAATTCTTAATTCATAATTTCCCTTAAAGCACCCTTCCCGCTCCCTGATAATGTTTCTGGTAATAAGGCTCATCCATGCTATTTATCATCACGCCTTTTGATGTTGATGCATGTATAAACCTTCGCTTACTGATATACAAACCTACATGCGAAACCTTTTGCCCCGTTATCTTAAAGAAAATCAAATCGCCCATATATAATTTAGTGGTGTCAACAGTATGTATGTCCGACAACATATCTTCGGCCCTTCGCTTAAGTGTAATGCCAAAAAAATCATTATAAAAGGTATTCACAAAGCAAGAACAATCAATCCCTTCGCGGGTACAGCCGCCAAACTTATAGGGTACTCCAATCCACGAAGCCACCATCTTAATATAATCCATATCCTCGTTGCCCGTCAACTGATAACCAAGCTTAATGGAATATTCTTTGTAAAATGATTTATTGTTAACTGCGGTACTATTTATTTTAATCTTCTGTGCATTGTTATTAACAATATTATGCGTTTTGCACGAATAAATTAGTAACAGCAATGATAGAATTATAATATATAAAAGTCTATGTAATCTTGAATTCATGCAGCAAAATTAAATAAAAAACAAAGCAGTAAAAGCGATTAATTGATTATGTTAATAAATATTATGAAATTGTTCTTTATAATTTAAGTATTTTTCTTAATTTTGCACTCTGAAAAAAACTAATAAACCTATAGTTGCTAATCTTAAAACTTAACAACTAATAAGGCTAAAACACTGGAATGAATATGCGCATGACATTCGTAAATAGATCAATTATGAACAAATACATATTAGGAGTTATCTTATTGTTTTTTGTTTTTGTATCAAATAACAACTTATTTGCAGGCGAAACCGAAAAAGAAAAAGGGAAGTTCAATGCAGGCGAAATGATTATTGAGCACATAAGTGATGCTTACGAATGGCATGTTATGTCAATCGGCGAAACCCATGTTTCTATTCCTTTGCCTGTTATTTTAATTTATAATGGTGAGATTAAAACATTCATGTCATCTAATTTCCATCATGGTACCGCAAGCTACGAAGACTTTAAAATAGCTGAAGAAGGTGCTCACAAAGGTAAGATAGTTCACATTAGTAAAGATGCTGCCGGAAAAGAAGTTGATGACGAAACTCTTCCTTACGATTTTTCAATTACTAAGAATGTAATGGCATTATTTATAAGTGTATTTTTAATTGGATTCCTATTTATATCTATCTCTCGCGGCTACAAAAAAAGAGGACCTGCATCACCTAAAGGAATGGCTTCTTTATTAGAACCAATTATTTTGTTTGTACGTGACGATATCGCTAAATCTTCAATCGGCGAAAAGAAATACGAAAGATATTTACCGTTTTTGTTAACAGTATTCTTCTTTATTTTCTTAAATAACTTATTAGGTTTGATACCTTTCTTCCCAGGAGGCGCTAACCTTACAGGAAACATTGCAGTTACATTAACATTAGCAATCTTTACATTTATAATAACAACTTTTAGTGGGAATAAAGATTACTGGAAACATATAGTTAATGCACCCGGAGTTCCATGGTGGTTAAAAATTCCTATTCCATTAATGCCAATCGTTGAATTAGTAGGAGTGTTTACAAAACCATTCGTATTGATGGTCCGTCTCTTTGCTAACATAACTGCTGGTCATATTATAGCTTTAGGATTTATAAGTCTTATCTTTATCTTTGGCGAAATGAATGTAGGATTAGGATATGGCGTATCGGTAGTTTCGGTAGTTTTCTATGTTTTCATGGGATTATTAGAGTTATTGGTAGCATTTATCCAGGCTTATGTATTTACACTCTTAAGTGCTTTATACTTTGGAATGGCTATTGAAGAACATCATAAGGAACACTAAGGGTGAATTATGAATTATGAATTATAAATTATAATAGGAACAGTTGAATTATTGAATCATTGAATTTTTAAATCACCAAATCAGTGAATCACTAAATCACAATATAATAAATAGAGATTTTTTTAACACAATAAATACAAAAAGTATGTCAGTATTAACAGTTTTATTACAAGCAGCAGCCGATTTGAAACCAATCGCTAAGATGGGTGCAGGTTTAGGCGCTGGTATTGCAGCAATCGGTGCAGGTATGGGTATCGGAAACATTGGTAAAAGTGCCCTTGAATCTATCGCTCGTCAACCTGAAGCAGTTGGTGATATTCGTTCAAACATGATCGTATCAGCAGCTCTTATCGAAGGTGTTGCATTCTTTGCAATTGTAGTTTGTTTATTGATTGTTTTCATGTAACAAACAAATCATCTTCCTCATTAAAGCGATTGGCTGCAATGAGGAAGATTTATTTATTAAAGAAACTAATTTTATAAAGATATGGGTTTAGTAACTCCCGGTATAGGTCTTATCTTCTGGATGACATTGTCGTTCGGGATATTGTTTTTTATCTTAGCTAAATTTGCCTGGAAGCCTATTATGGCTACTCTTCGCGAAAGAGAACAATCAATTGACGAAGCACTTCAGCAAGCAATTGCTACAAAAGAAGAAATGAAAGCTTTACAGTTTAGCAACGAACAATTGCTGAAAGAAGCTAAAGAAGAAAGAGACACAATATTAAAAGATGCGCGCCACATACGTGATGGTATTTTAGAAGAAGCTAAAAACAAAGCTAATCAAGAGTACAATCGCATTCTGGAATCAGCTAAGGAAAGTATACATTACGAAAAGATGAATGCAATTACTGAGTTGAAGAATCAAATAGCTACTCTTTCTATCGAGATTGCAGAGAAACTTCTAAAAGAAGAACTTTCTGACAAAGCTAAGCAAAAAGTACTTATTGATAAAATGATGGACAACGTTAACTTCAATTAATCTTATTAAGAAAGAATGGAAGACAGCAGGATACATATCAGGTATGCAAAAGCACTATTTGAAATAGCAGTTGAACAGAATTTTCTTGACAAGGCTTATGAGGATACATTACTTATTTATGATGTTTGCAAATCCAACAGGGATTTCGAAATGTTATTAGCAAGTCCTATCATTCATACTGGTAAAAAAGTAGCAATTATTAAAGAAGTTTTTAGTACATCACTTCATCCGGTTTCATTATCTTTTTTATTATTGATTATAAAGAAAAGAAGAGAAGCTAATATTAAATTAATTGCAGAGAGCTTTATTCATATTTATAAAGAATATAAAGGTATTAGAGTTGCTCAACTTAAAACTGCTATAGAACTTGATGATGTTACAAGAAAAGAGTTTGTTTCGTTACTTTCTAATCAAACTAAAAAGATTATAGAACTTAATGAGATTGTTAAACCTGATTTAATAGGTGGTTTTGTAGTTACTATTGATGATAAAGAATCTGATAATAGTTTATCTGATAAGATACAGCGTTTGAGGAAAGAATTTGATGTAAATGTTTACGAAAAGAAATTATAATTATAACAGAATATAACTAAAGTATATATTATGGCTGAAATTAAACCCGCTGAGGTAACGGCAATTTTAAGACAACAGTTAGCCGGATTTAAACTGGAATCAGACTTACAAGAAGTAGGAACAGTATTACAAGTTGGAGATGGTATCGCTCGTATCTATGGCCTTAACAATGCACAATCAGGCGAATTAATAGAGTTTGTTAAATCAGGTGTACGTGGTATCGTGCTTAATCTTGAAGAAGATAATGTTGGTGTCGTTTTATTAGGCGATTCTAAAGATATTAAAGAAGGTGATACCGTCAAACGTACCAAGATGATCGCTTCTCTTCAGGTTGGCGAAGGGATGTTAGGTAGAGTTATTAATACTATCGGAGAACCAATTGATGGTAAGGGTCCTATAAGTGGCGAAACGTATGAGATGCCACTTGAAAGAAAAGCTCCCGGTGTTATTTATCGTCAACCGGTAACCGAACCATTACAAACCGGTATCAAACCTATTGATGCAATGATTCCTATCGGTCGTGGTCAAAGAGAGTTGATTATTGGCGACCGTCAAACCGGTAAATCAGCTATTGCTATTGATACCATTATCAATCAAAAAGAATTTTACGATAAAGGTCAACCTGTGTTTTGTATTTATGTAGCATGCGGACAGAAAGGTTCTACTATCGCTAATATAGTTAAGACATTAGAGGAAAAAGGTGCTTTAGCTTATACAGTTATTGTTGCTGCTACAGCTTCTGATCCTGCTGCTATGCAGTTTTATGCTCCTTTTACAGGTGCTGCTATCGGCGAGTTTTTCAGAGATACAGGTCGTCCTGCATTAGTTGTTTATGATGATTTATCTAAACAAGCTGTTGCTTACCGCGAAGTGTCTTTATTACTTCGTCGTCCTCCAGGTCGTGAAGCTTATCCTGGTGATGTATTCTATCTTCACTCAAGATTATTAGAACGTGCTGCTAAAATCATTAAATCGGATAAGATAGCTGCTCAAATGAACAATCTTCCTGAATCAATACGCCATATGGTTAAAGGTGGTGGTTCTCTTACTGCTTTACCTATTATCGAAACTCAAGCCGGTGACGTTTCTGCTTATATCCCTACCAATGTAATTTCTATTACTGATGGTCAAATATTCTTAGAAACTAACTTGTTCAATTCTGGTATCCGTCCTGCTATTAATGTTGGTATTTCTGTATCACGTGTGGGTGGTAATGCTCAGATTAAATCAATGAAGAAGATTGCAGGAACACTTAAAATTGATCAGGCTCAGTTTCGTGAGTTAGAAGCATTCTCTAAGTTCGGTTCTGATTTGGATGCTGCTACTAAAGCTGTTTTGGATAAAGGTTCTCGTAATGTTGAGATCTTAAAACAACCTCAATATTCTCCAATGAAAGTGGAAGATCAAATTGCTATCATCTATTGCGGAACAAAAGGATTGTTGCAAAGGATTCCAGTAAATAAGATCATAGAATTCGAGGATGAGTATTTAGATTTTATGAGATTGCATCATGCTGATGTACTTGAATCATTAAGGAGTGGAGCTCTTACTGATAATGATATCAAGACAATGGAAGGAACCGCAAAAGAATTATCCGAAAAATACATCAAAAAATAAGAGGTAAAACTTATGCCCAATTTAAAAGAAGTTAGGACACGTATAGCATCTGTAAATTCAACTAAGCAGATAACTCAAGCCATGAAAATGGTTTCGGCTTCTAAGCTTAGAAGGTCGCAAAATGCTATTGTTAAACTCCGCCCTTATGCTGCTAAACTTAGGGAGATTCTCCAAAATCTAAGTGATAGTATAGAAAATACTGAAGCAGCTAACTATTTTGAAGAAAGAAAATCTGAAAAGGTTCTTATCATTGTTGTTTCTTCTAACAGAGGGATGTGTGGTGCTTTTAATACAAATGTTATTAAACAGGTTAATATTCTTTTACACGATAAGTATAAAAGAGAATTTGCCAATAATAACGTTGAGCTTTTATGTATTGGACGCAAGGCCGGTGATTTCTTTGCTAAAAGAAATTACATTATAAAAGATCGTTTAGACCATATTTTTGATCATCTTACTTTTGATAATGTTTCGGTATATGCTGATCAATTGATGAAGGAGTTTATTGCTAAGAAATACGATCGTATAGAAATTGTTTATAATCGTTTTAAGAATGCTGCTACCCAGATATTGGTAACCGAACAGTTTTTACCTATACTTCCTCCATCTGTAGATAATACTAACAAGACAAAAGTTGATTATATCTTTGAACCTAATAAACAGGAGATCTTAAACGAACTTGTTCCAAAGACATTAAAGGTTCAATTGTACAAAGTTATTCTTGATTCATATGCTTCAGAGCAAGGTGCAAGAATGACTGCTATGCACAAGGCTACCGAAAATGCTACTGAGATGATCAAACAATTAAAGCTATCATATAATAAAGCCCGTCAGGCTGCTATTACTAAAGAGATATTAGAAATTGTAAGTGGTGCTGAAGCATTGAAGAGTTAATTAAGAATTAAGAATAGAAGAGTGATTTAGTACTTCTATATATAACAAGAAAGGCTGTCTATGAATTAGGCAGCCTTTCTTGTTTGACCTCACCTCGACTCCGCTCGGTGACCAAAGAATCCCACTCAAAGACCAATTGTTTAATCGGCCTCTGAGCGAAGTCGAAGGGTTAATTCTTAATTTTTAATTCTTAATTATTTTAAGATAGTCAAACTCCCATGATATTCCTTTTTATATCCACTTAGTTGGTTTGTAGCTTTTATAATATAATAGTACACACCATCGGCTAAATCTTTACCATCCCAATTATTCTTATAATTATCATCTTGAAAAACTTTTATACCCCAACGGTTGTAAACTTGCAGATTGATATTCCAACTTAATGTATTTTGAATTACAAAATAATCATTATAGTTATCTCCATTAGGAGTAAAAACATTTGGGATTATAAAACATGAATCGGTAAAACTTATATTTATTGAATCAGAAACTGTAATATTGTATTCTTTAATGTTAGCAGTTACTTTATACTTACCGGGTTTTGTAGCTAAAAAAGTACTATTTGTACTCCCGTCCTGCCAAATATACGTAGCTCCCTGCAAGCTTGCATTAAGCAGCAATGCTTCTCCCTGGCATAGAATAGTATCATTCCCTAAGTTTATTTTATAAGCACACTCACATACCGAAACATCATCTATATATATATATATTTCACCCTCTTCACCTAGTGGCCAATTAATAATATTATCAAAATTACCAATTGTTAAATATTTTTCGCCACCATTAGCAATAAAACTGTTTGAAATTTGAAACCAATTAACAGTATCAATATTAAAAATATCATTTTGAACTTTAATTCCATTACTTATAATAGGAATTGTAGTGTCTTGAACGGAATCTTTAGTTAAAATAACCCCTAAAGAGTCTAATAATATATAAGCAGAAGGTATCCAAATATAAGAATCATTTGCAAGTGATATATAGCATTTTGTACAATATCTTTTATTAGATATTAACGAATCGCTTAATTTTGTTTTTATATATTCTCTATAATCGATATTAGAAATTCCTCCTCCATATAAAATAAAACCTGAATAAGCAACACCCGTATGTGCATATTGAAAGCCAGCCCAATTTAAAGGGATAGAATCATAAGGACTTGCACAAGCATTGTAATAATCTGTACTGACCCCCCACCAATATTTACATTTATATAATTCACCACTATAAAAAGGGCAACTATAGTATTGTTCAAAAGAAGGATTATTAACCAAATTAGGTCCAATAATCTGTTCTTTAGTTGTTAAACCAAAAAAAAGAAAAAAGAGAAATATTATGTTCTTTAAATATGTCATTAGAATACAAAAATAAGTAAATCCTGCCATATAGACAGGATTTACTTAAAAAGGTTATCTCAATATCGTAACACTTCCGTGATATTGTTTCTCAAAACCACTTAGCAGGTTTGTTGCTTTAATAATATAATAGT
>CAIWDQ010000153.1 GCA_903911455.1 uncultured bacterium | reverse complement strand
GCAATAGAACAAAGTTCAGTTATATTTTACGAATAATCAATCATTTATGGCATTTATTTTCTAATGCGTAGCATTAGAAAAAAAGTAGCTTATTTAATTGACATTTCGATATTTGTAATGACATTTTAATATCTTAATGCGTAATCTGGGTTTATTTCAAGTAGATAATAAAATCTCAAAATTTGATAAGTTCAAACTTCTTCTCTTAAATCAATTAATAAAATTTACAAAAATGTTATGAAGTCGACACTTTGGTCCTTGGAGTCTCGACTTAGATGGATAGAGTTGAAACACAAAGGCATAAAAAACATTAATGTAATAATATCCTTAAATATCGAGTTAACGAATCACTTAGTCGTAATTTTAATCATTGCAGATATTGGTTGCTTTTGAGGGAAATTAAGCTTTTTTATATTTTCTTTTCATCAATTGAATACAATTTAATCTTACGTTGAAGTCTACTCCTATCAATACCTAAAAGCTCAGATGCTTTTGATTTGTTATTTTGTGTGTATTTTAAAGCATTGATTATAGTTATCTTTTCAATTATTTCCAGATTATATGATCCAATATCCAGTTTTGGATCGGGAGTACTATCAATATATTCAGGATCTATCAGGAAATGCTTTAACTTAAGCCTATCATCATCGCAAATAATAACAGCTCTCTCAATCATATTCCTCAATTCCCTGATATTACCCGGATAAGTATAGTTTTGAAGTATCCTTAGTGTATTAGCATCTACACCTTTTATCTTTTTATTAGCTTGTTTTGAGAATTCTTTTAAATAATACTCAATTAAACAAGGAATCGCTTCTTTACGCTCACGAAGAGGTGGAATATGAATTACAAATGAGTTTAATCTATGGAGTAAATCGATTCTAAACCTTTCGTTATCGCACATCTGCTTCAAATCTCTATTAGTAGCGGCTACAACCCTTACATCAATTTCTACTTCTTTGTTAGAACCTATTTTTGAGATACGTCCTTCTTCCAAAACTCTTAAAAACTTGCCCTGAAGTTCATATTTAAGATCTCCAATTTCATCTAAAAATAAAGTCCCTTTATGAGTAACCTCAAACATACCCGATTTTGTTTCAACAGCATCTGTAAAAGCACCTCGCTGATGTCCAAAAAACTCACTCTCAAACAAAGTATCAGGAATCGCTGAACAATTAACAGCATTAAAGAAATAATTCTTACGAGCACTTAGATAATGAATCATTCTTGCCACAAGCTCCTTGCCCGTACCACTCTCACCTGTTATCAAAACTGTAGTCCTATCTGATTTAGCAACCTTAACCACAAGGTCAAGAACAGATTTCATAGCAGGACTTTCGGCAATAAGATTCCATCTGAACTTAGAGTTAAGCTCTTGAGTTATTATCGAATAATTTGTTTCAACCTCTTTAAGTTTATGATTTAATTCAATGAACCTTTGAGTACGTTGAATAGCTCCTTCCACGTCTACTGATCGGAAAGGTTTCTGAAAAAAATCATTTGCACCTGATCTTAAAGCTTGAATAACCATATCCATATCCCCATGACCCGTAATCATTATCACTTCAAGATAAGGAAACTTCTCTTTGATCTCTTTTAAATAAGTTATTCCGTCTTTTTCAGGTAATTTAACATCAAGTATGATAATATCTATTTCATTTCTATCCAGAATAAAAGTAGCTTCTGAAGGTAAACTTGCTTGAAATATTTCAAAGTTCTTAGCAGTAAGAAACTCACCAAGTTCATCTCTTACTCCCTGATTATCGTCTAGAACAAGTATCTTTAATTTTATCATTTTGTTTTCGATTATTAATTATTCTATTAATTTAGGTAATAAAATCTTCATTGAAGTAAATTCATTCACCACACTCTCAGTTTCAATTTCACCATTCATCTCTTTAATAATACCGTAAACTATCGAAAGGCCCAAACCTGTACCTTTATTAGCTTCTTTAGTTGTATAGAATGGTTTATATATATTTTCTATTTTATCTTCACTAATTCCAATTCCATTATCACTAACAATTATGATATTCATCATATTATCTTCTAATAAAACTATATTTATTTTGTTGTTATAAGAAATTCCATTTTGACGTTTTGTTTTTTCAAGTATCGCATCTTTAGCATTAGAAAGAAGATTAAGCATCACTTGTTCAAACTTATATTTATTACCTTTAGAAGAAAGAGTAGTAGAACTTTTATAATTGATCTCTATATTATTATTCATATATGTTTTTTTAACAAGAAGCAAAGCATTCTCAATTGCTTCATTAATATTAAACTTTTCAAAGATTGTTATTTGTTGATCCCTTGAGAATGTTCTGACATGTTCAATAATATTCTCTATTCTTTTTACATAACTAAACAAAGTCTTTATCTTTTCGATTAAATATACCTCATCAACTCCAACACTTGAAGCTTTATTCAGGATATTATCCATTCCCATCGTAATACCTGTAAGTGGTTGATTAATTTCATGAGCCATACCTGCTGCCATTTCCCCGATAAACTCAAGCTTAGTCTTTTGCATCAATGCTTGATCGTGTTGTTCTCTTTTTTTAATCTCAATATTTACTTTTTCTTCAAGGTATTTGTTAAATATCCTAAGTTCCATTTCAGCAGTTCTAATATTTGTGATATCGTGAACAATCCCAAGTGTTGCCAGTTCTCCTTTAATATATATATCTTTTCTGGTAAACTCACAAATCCTTACTTGATTATCTTTAGTAATAAATCTAATTTCGATTATTATTGCATCTTTGTTTGTTACAATCTTATTAGCAAATGAATCCCTAAGCATTTGCAAATCGTCAGGATGTATAAGTTTATCAAGACAATAATTTTTCAACTCTTTATCTGTAAACCCTAAAGAATCTCTTAATCTTGAGTTGGTAAAAGTAATCTTACCATTACTACGAATAAATATACCGTCATTAGTATTATCAACGATCATCTTATACTTTTCATCACTCTCTTTAAGAGCATCCTCTGCTTTCTTTAAATCAGTTATATCAGAGCAAATTGAAAGATATAATTTCTGTCCATTTATTTCGATTATACTCCCACTTAATAAGCCATCTTTTACTTCTCCACTTTTAGTAATAAACTTAGTTGAGAAGTTACTATAATAGCCTTTTTCTTTTAATAAAGCTACAATTCTATACCTATCTTTATAATCATGATATATTTTAATATCTTTAACTGATTTCCCAACAACTTCTTCTCTTGTATAATTTAGATTATATAAAAATCTATTATTAACCTCAAGAAAAACACCATCTTCTAACGTAGATATAGTAAGCATCGTTGGACTATACCTAAATACATCGGCATACTTTCGTTCGTAAGTATGAATTTCATTTTCAATTTTCTTTTGTTCTGTGATATCTTGTAAAATTAATAATAACTTTTCGAGCTCTCCCTTTGAATTTAACCTACGGGTACCTGTAGAAGAGATGTTAATTATATTCCCTTTTAAGGTAATCGCCCGATATTCTATCGTATAATTATCTTTCTTTTCTTTTTTTATCTTATCAACTGAATCATAATAAAATTGCCTGTCGTCAGCATATATAAATTCAAGATTATTAAAATAATCAAGGTGTTTATCTTTATCTTTTAATGAAACTTCAAACATGTTCCACACATTATCAGAGTAAATAGTTTCTCCTGTTATTAAATTCTTCTCAAGATATGCAATTTTAGATATTCGTTGAGCTTCATTTAAAAGGTTGTCACTTTTTGAAAGTTTTTCAACAGTTTCTAATAGTTCTTTTTCCTGTACATATCTTAGTTTATTTTGATGTATGAATAGTCTTGTACTGGTTACTTTAGAATAAAAAATAAATAATAATAATAATAATAGAACAATTATGCATATTAAAACAAAATGATCTTTAAATTTATCTTCCATATTAAGAAGCAATATACTGTTTATATTAATACCATTAAACTTATCATTAGTATAAACGATAGACACTTTTGAAAATGAGTGTGTATTAGTATTTGCGACACCACTCTCATTTGCAGATACTAAAAGTACTAAAATTATTATAATAAACAATTGTTTCATAACCCAATCAAATGACTGTAATATTTGCTAATGATTCTCTAAAATTCACCATATAATACTGATAAAATTTTTTGTAAAGATACTCAAATTATACATTCATGATGCAACATTCAGATAAAAAATTTACTAATCAACATAAAAGAGAAACTATTCATTGCCTTTTGCAGTATGCTTACTACTCTGATGACTAGCATGCAAGGAGTGTTGAATCTAACATGAATACATAATATCTAAATAATCTAGTAATTGTAATTTTTTCACAATATGCTTAACAATAGTGTATTGTTATGAACATAAAAATCTTATTGTAGATATTGAGACAACCCAACTTATTCCGATAATTATCATTAACCTGAGTTCGAAATAAGAAAAATGAAAATAAAGTTGCATGTTTGGTGTATATTTATTACTTTTGTAGCTGACAAACAACATAATAATAAAATACACCATGAACATACAACGTGCAAATTTAGTAGATTTTTTTTATATAACAGATGAATTTTGTAAAGAATTTGATAAAACAACACATTCTTCAGCTTTATCTCAAGATACGACTAAAGCAAAAAGAAATAAGCCTTCTAAATTATCACATAGTGAAGTTATCACAATATTAATGCTTTTCCATTCAGGTAATTTCAGAAATTTAAACCATTTCTATCTATTTTACGTGTGTCAACACATGCAATCAGATTTTCCTAAACAAGTTTCTTACAACCGTTTCGTAGAATTACAACAAAAAGCAATGTTAGCTTTAGCTGTATTCTTAAAAACTATATGTTTATCAAAATGTACAGGAATTTCTTTTATTGATTCAACTAAGATTGCAGTTTGTAATAATAAACGTATACGTAGAAACAAGGTATTTAAGGGTATAGCTGAAACAGGAAAATCAACAATGGGTTGGTTTCATGGATTTAAATTGCATCTAATTGTTAATGATAAAGGAGAGCTAGTAAATTTTGTAATTACTCAAGGGAATGTAGATGATAGAGATCCTATAAAAAATGAAAGTTTTCTAAAAAATGTTTTTGGTAAATTATATGCCGATAAAGGTTATATTGGAAAAGGATTATTTAAAATGCTTTTTATTAATGGGATACAACTTGTTACAAAATTAAAGAAAAACATGAAAGGTGCTTTAATGTCATACGCTGATGCTGTAATGATTCGAAAAAGATCTGTTATAGAAACTATTAATGATGAATT
>CAIWDQ010000152.1 GCA_903911455.1 uncultured bacterium | reverse complement strand
CTCTTATATTTTTAATCATAATATTAAAAAGAATAATTACTTTTGGAGTTCAATTTTGAATTGAATTTTATTCATTAATTACACGTAATATTTACAAATCATTAAATAAAGAAATTATGGTTGATCTAAGTACAAAATATATGGGACTTACTCTTAAAAGTCCTGTTATTGTAGGATGTTCAAGTTTGACTAACTCTATTGAAAACATTAAAGAATATGCTAAGAATGGAGCAGGTGCTGTTGTAATCAAATCAATATTTGAAGAACAAATAAATTTGGAAACTAATAGACTTCTCGAGACAAATGACGAAAGTCTGAAAACATGGACGGATGCCTTTAATAATATGGTATCAAGTAAACCTTATCTGGATGATGAAGCTTATCAGTATATAAGTGCTCATGCTCATCAGAAAACATTGCAAAACTATCTTGATATTATTAAAGAAGCAAAACAAAGTGTAGGTATTCCTATTATTGCAAGTATAAATTGCGTGTCACAATACGACTGGCATTTCTTTGCTAAAAGGATACAGGAAGCAGGTGCTGATGCTCTTGAATTGAACATTTATGTTCTTCCTTCTGACTTCAGTCATACTGCTGAAGAAAATGATGCTATCTATTATAATATTATTGAAGAGATCAAGAAGTATATTACCATACCTTTTGCTTTGAAATTAGGATATTACTTCTCAGGTATGGCTAATAGTCTTCAAAAGCTTTCAAAAACTGGAGTGAGTGCTTTAGTTTTATTCAACAGGCCTTATAATCCTGATATTGATATCAACAAGCTAACTATTACTGACAATAATCTTTTCAGTAATATGCATGAATACTCTCATGTGTTACGTTGGATGGCTATACTTTCAGGTAAACTGAATTGTGATCTATCTGCTACTACCGGCATTCACAACTGGGAGGTTGCAGTAAAGCTTCTACTTGCTGGAGCTGATAGTTTGCAAGTCGTTTCAGCTATTTATCAAAAGGGTCCTCATGTAATTAAGGATATAAATGAAGGTATAAATAAATGGATGGGAGAACATAACTTTAACTCTATTAATGATTTTAAAGGAAAACTTAGCATGGCTAATATTAACAATCCTGCTGATTACGAAAGAGTACAGTTTATGAAACTTTATTCTAAGATTGAGTAATAATATAATATTCTATATAAAAAGTTAATTAATGAATTTTCAATACCTTATACTATTTCTTATCTTATTTTCTTTTAAGAATGGAATCTCCCAAAAGTATTATCAAGAGATAAAAGCATATCAGGACACTATGAATACTGAATTTGCTAATCCTAAAATATCTCCTCTGATGGAGGATGATGTTTTTCACTTCAAAAAACTTGACTTCTTTACAATTGATAGTAGTTATAGGATAATCGCTCATCTTAAAGTAACCCCAGGTGAACTACCATTTCAAATGAAAACTACCACTTCGCGTAAGCCCATTTATGTTTTGTATGGTGAAGTTAGTTTTATTATTAAAGGAGTTGCTTATAAATTAAATATATACCAAAATCTTGATTTGATAAAAAAAGAAGGGTATAAAGATTATCTTTTTATTCCTTTTAATGATCTTACCAATGGGTTTGAATCTTATGGAGGTGGTAGATATATTGATCTTAAGATTCCTGAAGGAGACTCTCTTACTATTGATTTTAATAAGTGTTACAATCCATATTGTGCTTATAATCATACATACTCATGCCCTATTCCTCCTGAAGAAAATGTTTTAAATTGTAAAATAATGGCTGGTGTAAAGAAGTTTCATTAAATAAGTTAAAAAATAAATCCTATTTATAAACAAATTAATAATTAAACAATGAAGAATATTAAAATCTATGCATTAGTTGTTTTGTTAGCTATTATCAACTTATCTGTAAGAGCACAAGACAATAAGTCTATCAAAATCGATCAGGACTACTCTAATATTGCTATCTATTCAGTCGAAAACAATGGAATTCTTGTACTTGAAAAGATAAAACACGACAGAAAAAACATTGAGTTAAAAGTCACTTTTCTTGACAAGAAATTAGATATTAAGTGGACTAAGACACTTAATTATGGAGATTTTAAGTTTGATAGAGCTAGTACATCTGAAGATAAAAAGACTGTTTCTGTTGCTTTTTATACTGAAGGTAAGAAGATATTCTACTCTCATAGAGTGATGTATAACGATAAGGTTCAAATCATTTCGTTTAACGTTGAAGATGGCTCTTATGAAAAGATGGAATCCGAAATTAAAGACAATGCTACATTAAAGGAGTTTGGGTCTACCAAAGATTTAGTTTATGGTATTTTTTCTGATAAAAATGGAGTAAAATGCAGAATGTATGTAAAAGCATACTCTATTACAAATAAAAAGAGTTTTACAGTTAAACTTGGCGAGGGAGTTAAACATGGAATAGATTTTATTGGTTCGTATTATAATGACAATGAAGGAAGTCTTTACACCATGTTTTCGTATTCTGATGAAAAAAATATATGTTGTCAGATCGATCAGTTAAGTAGTGATGGGAAATTGACCAAAGTAAGTAAATCTTCCTTAACTGATGAGGGTGAATGGCCATTCGATTGTGTCTTTTTTCATAATGGAAATACAATAAACATGTTTGGGTTTGACATGCAATCCAAAGCACAGGACAGAGATCAAGTTGAGCCTGCAAGTGCTTTTTCGATGTTGAGGATAGAGGAAAATAAAGTAAAAGCTTTTACTACTACAGGTTTTACAGAAATAAATAAGCCTATGATTTTACTAACAAAGAACAATGATATTGTAGCTGATTATTTTGAAAAGAAATCTAAGGAAAAGAAATTAAAAAAAGGCACACTTTACCAAGGATTTAATGCAGTAACACATCAGTCAATTAAGTCGAATGACTTGTATTATTCTTTCTTTGAATCCTATTTACCGGTAATGGAGGTAACAACTACCAAATCTAGTTTTGCAAATATGCCGGACAGAAAGTCATCACAGTTTAAAGAAGTGAGTTTTGCTCATATACAGATAGCTTGTTTTGATGTTGATGGTAACTTAAAATGGGATCAAAATTGTAAATTAAATAAATTCACACGCCCTAGAGGTTCTTTAAATACAATATGGACTGTAGATGATGATGGAACTTTTATAGGGCTTACTCATTATGGAAGTTCTAGTGTATATTTATTTAAAGCTAAAAACGGAGAAACTATCAAAGAAGATAATTTTTATCTTAAAAATTGTTTCACCAAAGATGAATGGAAAGACGAGGTATCGGCAAATAATATCTCATTTTCAGGAAGCCATTATAATGTAGAAGTAGTTGCACTCCCACTTATTACTGAAACAGGTAATTTTGTTGTTTGTTGTGTTTCCAGAAAGGATAGAAAAAGTCCTACATATTTAGTATTTAAACCATATAAATTCTAACAGAAAAAAGTAATACTATTATTATTTATAAACTATTATCCTTTTATTGAAAGGAATTTCATAAATAAAAAAGCCGTTTAGATTAACTAAACGGCTTTTTATTTGATTAATCTTTGATTTTATTCAAAAGATAAAATAGATTTTTTAATTATTTCAATTGCTTCTCTTAATTGACTTTCAGTAATGATCAATGGTGGAGCAAAACGAATAATATGACCGTGAGTAGGTTTAGCAAGTAAGCCATTTTCAGCCATCTTCACACATACATCCCAAGCTTCCTTACCGTTTTTAGGACGAATGATGATTGCGTTTAATAATCCTTTTCCTCTTACTAGTTCTATCATTTCTGACTTAACATTACTCATTTCTTCTCTGAAAATAATACCTAAAGCTTCAGCTTTTTCAGCAAGTTTTTCTTCTTTTACAACTTCTAAAGCAGCGATAGCAACTTTAGCAGCTAATGGATTGCCCCCAAAAGTAGAGCCATGTTCACCTGGTTTTATGCATAACATAATTTCGTCATCACATAAAACTGCTGATACCGGGATAACTCCACCTGATAATGCTTTTCCTAATATTAACATATCAGGACGAACACCTTCATGATCACAAGCTAATAACTTACCGGTACGTGCAATCCCTGTTTGAACTTCGTCAGCTATAAATAATACATTTTTAGCTTTACACATATCATAAGCTTTCTTTAAATACCCTTCTTGTGGTACATAAACACCTGCTTCACCTTGTATTGGTTCAACTAAGAAACCAGCTACATTAGGATCTTCCAAAGCTTTTTCTAATGCAGGAATATCATTATAAGGTATCTTGATAAATCCTGGTGTAAAAGGACCAAAACCTGTATATGCATCAGGATCAGTTGACATAGATACAATACTAATTGTACGTCCGTGAAAGTTATTTTCACATACAATAATTTTAGCTTGATCTTCAGCAACACCTTTCTTCATATAAGCCCATTTACGGGTTAATTTTAAGGCTGTTTCATCAGCTTCAGCACCAGTATTCATAGGTAAAACCTTATCATAACCAAAATATTCGGTTACAAATTTTTCGTATGGTCCTAAACTATCATTAAAGAATGCACGAGAAGTAAGTGTCATTATTTTAGCTTGTTCTATCAAAGCATTAATGATCTTAGGATGACAGTGTCCTTGGTTAACTGCTGAATAAGCAGAAAGGAAGTCAAAATATTTCTTTCCTTCAACATCCCATACAAAAGGGCCTTCGCCTTTTGCTAACACTACAGGTAGTGGATGATAATTGTGAGCTCCATAATGGTGCTCTAATTCCATGATTTCTTCTGATTTGGTCATTTGTATATGTTTTTTTTGAATATTATTTTCAATTTGGCTGCAAAAGTAATTATTTAAGTGATGCTAAAGAAGATTTATTGAAAATATTTTTTGTTTTCATTTCTTATTTTAAAAATAAAGAATTACACATACTATCTACAATGATTAAAATGCAATTTTATTAAATT
>CAIWDQ010000151.1 GCA_903911455.1 uncultured bacterium | reverse complement strand
TACTCCTCCCCTCTTATGAAACTCAGAAATAAGGTCAATTTTTTAGTTATTTTAAGTCTTAATTTCATAAATATCTTAAGAAATTCTATAATTGATAATGAAGCCTTTATAAAATTTCTATCCAAATTTGATTTTGTTATCAACTGGCTTAATGTCTTTTAAGCCCTTTCTGCATGACACGTTAGATTTAACATCACACACCTTAGAAACTCCATCATACTCATTAAATCTTCCATCATACTCTTCAATACTTCCATCATACTCTTCAATACTTCCATCATACTCTTCAACTCTTTCATCATACTCATTAAATCTTCCATCACACTCATTAAATCTTCCATCACACTCATTAAATCTTCTATCACACTCATTAACTCTTCCATCATACTTCTTAATAAGTCCATCTAATTCATTAAATTCTTCATCCAACTCCTTAAATTTTCCATCATACTTATTAATAAGTCCATCTTCTTCGTCATTTGGCTTGTCTTTTTCTTAAATCCCGCCATGTTTTTCTTAATTCTCTTTATCAAAATTTATTTTTGATTAGAAAATTATGTGATTCAAAACATCAACATCAGTAATCTAAAAAACTATTTTATTTATTTTAGGTTATGATTTAATAAAAGGAATAGAGTGGTGATAAAACTTAAAGTATGATAGATTTTTCTCGTAATTCGTAATTCGTAATTCGTAATTTTTCTTCAAAAACTACATAATCTCACTCAATTCCAGCCAACGATTCGTCTTATCTTCTACAAGATTAATTATTTCTCCTATACGATTAGACCAAAATGTAAGATCTTTAACATCAACATTGGCAGCATTAAGATTATTCAAAAGAGTTTCCTTTTCATTTTCAAGATCTGCAATCTCTTTCTCAAGAGTTTCATATTCAAGCTTTTGCTTATAAGTTGGTTTATTCGAAACTGTTTTAGGTTTTGGTGCAACAGTTTTTTCATCCTTTTTAGCTTCAAGCTTCTGCTGACGCTCTTTAAGTGCTTTCTTTTTGGTATATTCGGTATATGTGCTGTGATAATCCTTCACGACTCCATTTTCTTCGAACACAAAGATGTGATCAACAAGGTTATCCATAAAACTCCTATCATGCGAAACCAATAACAGACAACCCTTAAAATCCATAAGAAAATCCTCGAGCATCATCAGTGTAAATAGATCAAGATCATTAGTAGGCTCATCAAGTATAAGGAAATTAGGATTGCGCATCAGCGTCATTAACAGATACAAACGACGACGCTCACCACCACTAAGATTAGAATAATAATTATATTGTAAAGTATGCGTAAACCCAAATATATTTAAGAACTGTGAAACACTAAGCTCCTTACCATTAGCAAGTTTTATTACCTCTGCAATCTCACGTACGATATCAATAACCCTTTTATCACCACTTAATTGTAAACCTTCCTGAGTGTAATAACCAAACGAAATAGTCTGACCCTTAACAATCCTACCTGTATCCTGATGCAAATCACCGGTTATCATGTTCAAAAAGGAAGTCTTACCAACCCCATTCTTACCAACTATACCTATCCGTTCTCCTTTTTTAAATGTATAAGAAAAATCATCCAACACCCTTACATCACCAAAAGCCTTAGAAACATTATACATTTCCAGTATCTTTCCACCAATACGCTCAGTCTTAATACTTAACTCAGGCTTGGAAGTATCAATTCTCTTAGTAGCTTTTTCCTGCAAATCATAAAAAGCATCAATTCTGGCTTTAGATTTAGTTGTACGAGCCGAAGGCATCCTTCGCATCCAGTCAAGTTCTTTGCGATATGTATTCTTTGCTTTCTCAATTTCCAGACGCTCAATCTCTTCCCGCTCAGCTTTCTTTTCCAGAAAATAATCATATTTACCCTTATAATGATAAATATTAGCATTATCCAGCTCTAAAATCTCCTCACAAACATTATTAAGAAAATAACGATCATGTGTAACGAAAAATAGACACAAACTTTGTTTAGATAAATAATCTTCAAGCCACTCAATCATCACCACATCAAGATGATTGGTAGGTTCATCCAAGATCAAAAGATCAGCCTCATCAATTAACACCTTCGATAGTGCAACCTTTTTGCGTTGACCACCAGACAGTGAACCTATCTTTTGAGTTATATCATTAATTTGCAAACGACTCAGGACTTCTTTAACTTTATTTTCGTAATCCCAACAATCCAACACATCCACTTCATGTATAGCTTCTTCCAGATGTTTATGCTTTTCTTCTGTTTCGTTGTTACGGATATTAAATAAAGCTTCCTCGTAATTTCTGATAGCAGCAAGATACTTATTACCACTATTAAACAAATAATCAATGATGTTTAGATTGTCGTCAAGCTCAGGATTCTGAGGTAAGTAAGAGATTCGGATATCTTTACGAAAGGTAACCTTACCATTATCAGGCAAATCCTTACCCATAATTATATTAAGAAGACTACTTTTACCAGCACCATTACGTGCAATAAATGCTACCTTCTGTCCTTTATCAATACCAAAAGTAATGTTCTCAAATAAAAGCTTCTCGCCATAAGATTTAGTAAGATTTTCAACTAACAGATAGTTCATATATGTTTCCTCAGAAGCTTTTTAAAAGATTAGTTTATGATAATTGTGTGATGTAGTTTATTTAATCTCAACAGTAAGATCTCTAGCACTCATCTTAGTATAAATAGGTTTGAGCTCAGTATACGTACCGGATTTAACAGGGCATTTACCCTTAAAGTGAACGATTAACGTACATTGCTCAGCCTGTACAGGATCATGCTCGCAAACTTCAATCAGAGTTTCTATAACAAAATCAAAAGTATTGAAATCATCATTATATAAAATTAAATCCCTGACTTTATCAGTAGCTTCGCTTGAATTTTCTTTAGAATGAATTTTCTCTTTAACCATGATATTAATATTGATAACAAAGATTATTTATGAAATTATGAAATAAAAATGTTCATCATTTTCATTTTGCAAAGGTACAAAAGAATTGAACTATATAAATATAATGTATGTTAAAGATGATGAATGAAAGAAATTATAATTAGAATAATCCCTTTTTAGAACAAAATTATAGATATAATAAACCGAAATCTAAAAATCAACAGCCGTCGAATCAGACTGATAATTAATAGTATCATTAAGAGGCATCTTATTATTAAAATCCAAATTCTCGGCATGAAGATCAACCAACCATTTACCATTTCTCTTAACCAGATCAATAGTTTGTTCATCAGGAATCTCACTAGGTATACCCATTAACTTATATTTACACTCAGCAGAATCACCACTTATTTTGGTAGAAAGTATATTTATGTTTGGCAACTCATTCTTCTTTTCTTCCAGCTTATTAATAAAACTATCCAGAAGTTTTCTATACTCTAAATAACCATAGGACTCGCTTGTACAATATGTTTTTGCAGAGTCGTAATTCATCTCATAAAGAGCAGTTAAAAAGGCTTTAGCTACTTTATCAGGTTTATTCTTATTGATACATGCATTAGTAACAACTAATAATAACAAAACAACTGCTATACTTAAGATTCTTCTCATAATAGATAATTTAATTGGTTAAACATTTTACAAAAGTAATTATAAATTGTTTATAATAACGACACAAAAGTAAATATTATATTATAAATACAATGTTTTTTAATCAATATATTGATAAAATAAAAAAAGAACTTAGTTATAACCTTCCTGGTTTTGATGCACATAAAGAGATGATGCCTGAATCAAGAAAACGTGCGATGGAAACAATCAAGAATTATGATAATGCACGAAAGAGTAGTGTTTTAATTCTTCTTTATCATGATAAAGATAAGCTTAAAACTGTTTTTATATTAAGACCTGAATATGATGGAGTACATAGCTCACAAGTTGCATTCCCCGGAGGAAAACATGAACTTCAGGATAGAACATTAGTAGACACCGCTCTAAGAGAAGCAAATGAAGAAGTAGGTATTAATATTAATGATGTAAAAGTTATTGGGCTTCTGTCGGAACTATATATTCAACCGAGCAACTTTCTTGTTCAACCTGTAATTGGCTATGTAGACTATAAACCAGAGTTTATAAAAGATAATAAAGAAGTTGCAGAGATTATTGAAGCTGATATTGATGAACTAATAAATCCTTTAAATAAAAGTATTAAAGAGATCAAACTGGCGAATAATCTAAAGATAGATGCTCCATGTTATATAATCAATAAGAAAATAATTTGGGGAGCAACTGCAATGATTGTAAGCGAACTAAATGTAATACTTAAAAGGGCTATTTATTAACAATTACCTCATAAGTGATCTTTGCAGCCTTTGCAAGCATAGCACTTACACCACAATACTTAGTTTGTGAAAGATGAATTGCTTTATTAATCTTTTCCATATCCAAATCAACACCTTTAAACATATACTTTATATGTATAGTATGATAATACATAGGATGCTCTGTAGTTAATTCGCCGTCAACAGCTATCTTAAGATCAGTGAATTCAACTTTCATCTTTTTAAGTAAAGAAACTACATCCATGCCTGTACAACCTGCAAGAGCAGTTAAGATTAGAGCCTTTGGACGAGGACCCGAATTGTTTCCAAAGTTATTAAAGTCGGCGTCAAGCATTATTTTATGACCATTAACACTAGCTTCAAAAGCCATGTTGCCTTCCCAGTTAATTTCAATTTGATGATTCATATATTTTTAATTAAAAATACTCATGTATTTATTATGTTAATGGTATAACATCTAATTTTAAATAATGTTAATTAAAACTGCAAAAGAAAATAAAAAGAAATTATTATTGTATCTTTGCAACTTCAATGAATAAATTATTAATAAAAAGCAATGATAACAATTAGTGTTATAATAGGCATTATAGTAGCTTATTTATTAGGTTCGGCTGCTACATCTGTTTGGATTGGAAGAATGTTTTATAATGTTGATATCCGAACTAAAGGCAGTGGAAATGCAGGTGCAACAAATACTATAAGAGTACTCGGAACTAAACCCGGAATTATAGTTTTACTTTTAGATGCATTTAAGGGTTGGCTAGCTGTTACTTTAGGTTACCTCTTCGTCCCTGAATTATACACTGACATTCAGCTAAACAACTACATGCTTATTTTAGCCCTAGCAGCAGTCCTCGGACATATATTCCCAATATTCGTTGGTTTTAAAGGAGGAAAAGGTGTTGCAACAATTGTTGGCGTAATTATTGCATTATTCCCTACCCTATTGTTCCTAATATGTCTTGGCATCTTTATTACTGTCTTATTAGTATCTGGTTATGTATCGTTGTCATCAATTGCAACTGCAGTTGCAGTTCCTTTCATCGTTTTATTTGTACTCCACCGACAACATGATGCTTTAATTATTATATCAATAATGATTGGAGTCTTTATTCCATTAACACATAAAAAGAATATCGTAAGACTCTTTCACGGTACTGAGAACAAGTTTAAATTAGGAAAGAAAAAAACATAAATGTCTCAAAAATACATACATCTTTCCTTAGGATACTTGTATTTATATACTAATAATCCCATGCTTGATTGCATATTTAACCAAATCAATTAAAGATTTGAGTTCAAGCTTCTCCATAATATTATTTTTATGTGACTCAACTGTACGAGCCGAGATATTAAGTTTAACCGCTATTTCCTTATAACTAAATCCTTCAGCGAATAATTCTAAAACTTGAAGTTCCCGTTTAGTTAAATCATGGTCAAATTTAAATTGCTTAAGTGTTCCAGTTTTATTATTCGTTAAATAGTTCTTAAACATTACATTTGAAATAGATTTAGCAAGGTATTCATTCCCTTCGAATACTACCTGGATTGCCTCTATCAATTCTTCATATTCTATATCTTTAGGTAAATAACCTAAAGCTCCTGCTCTAAAAGAGTCTACTACAGCTTCATCTTCAATATTTGCAGTTAACATTACAACTTTAATACCAGGATATTCACGACTGACCTTCTCAGTTATAGAAATCCCTGACATCTTAGGTAATGAGATATCCATTAAAAGTATGTCTGGCTTAACATTTAATAATAAATCAAAGAGATCAGCCCCTGTTGCAACATCTCCTATTACCTCCATATCAGGCAAGTTCATGAGTAATATCTTTAATCCATCTCTGACAATCTTATGATCGTCAACCAGAACAATCTTGATTTTATTCATTATTAACAGCTTTAATTACAGTAAAATAAAATGCACTCCCCTTTTTCAATTCACTTTCAAACCAAATGTCTCCATCATTCTTTTCAATAAATTCTTTAGAGAGGATTAAACCTAATCCACCTCCTGCTTCATATTGTGTCCCATGAGTAGAAAATGAGTTTTCTAGATCAAATAATTTATCTTTATCAGTATCGCTTATTCCTACTCCATTATCGGTAACAGAAACAATAATGATATTTTTATCTTCCTTTGTTTTAACAACAATTTTCCCATTAACAGGTGTGAACTTTAGTGCATTGTCAATTAAATTTCTTAATACCGTTTTTATCATACGTTCGTCACCATAAACATAAATATCAGATTCAACATTATTCCTAAGATCAATAGATTTCTGCTCTGCATGTATCTTATATAATTCAACAACTGAGTATATAGTTGAAGTTAAATTAAAATTAGTTTTATATAAGATCAGATTATTACCTTTAGAATTTAGCCAGTCTGTTAGGTTCTTAAGCAACTCATATACATTAATTATAGAGCTTTTCATAGATTGTATCCCACTGAATTTATGATCATCCTCAAGTGTATGATAATTATTCTCCATAAATGTACTTAAAGTAACCAAAGTACTGAAAGGGTTCTTCAAATCATGAGTAATAACAGAGAAGAGTTTGTCTTTTGTTTTATAAACTTCCTCAAGTTCATCTTTTTGCTTATTAATGAATTCATTTTTCTCTGATAATAGTTTATTAGCACGTCTTTTAAGCCAGTATCTAAAAAGTACAAAAACTACTAATAAACTAATAATAACAGAAATATAGATAAAAGTATTTCTAAGATAAATTTGTTTGTGAATAGCCAGTTGTTGTATCTCTGTTTTCTGACGTAAGATTTCATTCTCTTTATCTTTTTCATCTATTTCAGATTTAACCTGAAGTTCAGCAATCTTATTTGCTGCCTCATTTGAAAAAATACTATCGTTTATATCTTTGTAGCGCTTGTAATACTCTAATGCTTTCTTATAATCATTCTTTTCAGAATAATATCTTGAATATGTCTCAAATATATCTCTTTGACCATCTCTATCTCCAGCTTCTATTGCTAAACTCTCAGCTTTATCAAGATATTGTTTTGCTCTTTCATAGTTCTTTTTTGAAATATAAATATCACTGATATTACAAAGTATGTGTGCATTTAAGAAATTATCATCAAAGTCTTTTGACATCGTATAGGCATCTACAAAATATATTAAGGCTTTATCATACAATTTAAGCTTTTTATATATCTCCCCAATACCTGAAGTTGATACAGCTATAGTTCTTCTGTTATTTATTTTTTTAAGGATATCTAATGATTTAAGCTGATAATCTAATGCTTTATTATAGTCAAGCATATCAGAATAAATATTTGAAATATCATTTAGAGCATGTGCGATATAATTTTTTGCATTAATTAAATTTGCAAGATTTAATACTCTTTGAAAATTATCTAAAGCAAGCTTGTAATCTTTCATAACTTGATAAACAAGTCCGATATTTGTCAAACTAGTACATATTTGGGTAGTATCTTTAATTTGATTACTTTTATTTAAACTTTGTTGAAAATAAGATAAGGCTTTATCATAATAAGAAGTTTTTCCATATATTACTCCGATATTATTTATTATCAACAACTGTCTTTTAATATTATTTGCATTTTCGAAGCCTTCAAGTGCTTGTTGATAATATTGAATTGCTAATTTATATTTAAATATTCTTTCGTAAGAAGCTCCTATACTTTCAAAGAACTCATATTTCTTATATAGTCCATGATTAGCATCTATAACTGATAAGCCAATATTAGCATAATGTAGTGCTGAATCAGTAGATAAATCACGATATAATACTGATAGTTTATAATATATATCTATCTGTTCATTTACTGAACTATATTTTAACTTATTTTTAAGACTATCTATTTTTGTCTGAGCCAAAGTATAATTTGTTATAAATATAAAACAAATTATAATGAAGGCTTTACTTATTATTTTATTCATAATACTAACCTTTATTTTCTCTTTTATACTCATAAAAAAGAATATGTAT
>CAIWDQ010000150.1 GCA_903911455.1 uncultured bacterium | reverse complement strand
TATTAAGTAGTATTTATAAAAGGAATAAAGCCAGAACAGGTACAATTAATCCTGCAATAATAAACCAGATACCTCTTTTAGTCAAACTATTTTTACTTTTAGCAATAATAAATAAACCACTTATAGCAATTATTATCATACCTAAACAAAAAGTATCAGAATACCACAACCACCATTTCCCCGGATTATAATGAAGAAAATTAATCTCAAAGAAAAAAGGACGTTTGGTTATTTTCTCAATATAAGCTTCCTTTGATTTCATATTAACCGATACAGCTCCATTATCTATGAATATCTTTAGTGTATTAGCATCCGGGAAGAAATACTTTTTGTAATGATTTTCTTCATGGTACTTCTTTAATAAAGAGAGCACCCATTCCTTAGTTACAGTGGATTTATCAATACTATCAGTTATGGTAATGTCTTTGTAAGTAATATCATAATTCGGATTCCAATCCTTTTTGTGATTAAGGGCAATACCCGAAATACAATAAATGATTGTTAGTCCGAAAAAGAAATAACCAATATCTCTATGCAGGATCCTGTTCCATTTCCTGAAGATTCGCAAACTATTTGATGACATATTAATGAGATCTGTAATAGGCAGGATCTATTTCTTTATCACTTTAAAAGTTTTGCAATTAATAGCATAAATAGAAATATATGCTTTACTTGAAGTCTCTAATTTCTTACGAAACTCTTTTACCTCAGCATAAGGATCTGTATTTTCTTTTTTTACTTTAGCAGTATCTTTATTTTGTCCTGATATTGCTTTACTTTCTTCGTTGCACACCTTTACATCTTTATCATCAATATTCTTTTTAATATCAGCTTCCCATTCATTTAAATAGTTAGCATCAATTTTTTCGTCTTCAACTACTGTACCAGTAAGTTGAACATCATTTCCTTCGTTTTTAATATCAAATGTTGGGAAATCACCACCTGCATTAACTTTTACAGTTTTCTCTGCATCGGCACCAAATAAGAAAAGTTTTTTACCACTATGTTTACAAACATGTGATATAGTACCAAGAATAACTACATCCTGTCCTACCCATTTCTCAGGACTTAATAAAAAACTGTCAACAGTCATACCAATTTTGGTTGAATCTGTGGTTTGTTTTGCGCTGTTCTTACAACCTGTGTTGTTAAGACTAATAATAGCAACGATTGCTAGTAAGAAGATTAATTTTTTCATAAAAGAATGGTTTTAAAATGTTAATTTGTTAATTTGATTAATAATTGACAAAAGTATATCTTTTTAATTAATAAAACAAATTCTAATTTATTTCTAATCTCCACTTATACACTTTATTTGTTTATCCTTCGTTATATTCTCTACATTCTCAGAAAAAGTTCTTTTGTTTTTATATTAAAAGCCTGATTTGCGAATGCTAATATTATTTATTTTATTATGACTTTTACAGAAAAAACTAAAAGAAACTTTGCAAAAACTATTAAGAATAGACTTCCATTTCTTATTATCTTGATTTTATTTTGCACTTCAATTCAGAGCTTTGCTATTAAAACTATTCCTGATGCTGAAAAAAGATTTACTATCAGTGGTAAGATAAAAGATGCCAAGACAGGTGAAGAATTA
>CAIWDQ010000149.1 GCA_903911455.1 uncultured bacterium | reverse complement strand
GATAAAAATAATTACCATTGTATCACTTTAATTTGTAATTTTGTACCACAATATTATTAATAATTAAGTTTGTAAAAGTATGAAAAAAATCGGAATCATAATAGCATCAATAATATTAGTTATAGTTATGCTAAGCTCTTGTGCTACACACCATAAATGTGATGCTTATAGTTCTCGTCATAGAGACAAAGTTGATAATATGAGATATTAATCTCTTCTTATAAGAATCAATTTCTGATTCTAAATTTTTAATTTTCTTACTATTATGTTGAAGAAATTATTTTTAATTGGTATAGTCTTCATGTTTGAAATATTAGCATCGAAGATTTATTGTCAATCTTCTTCTTCATCATCAAGTTCATCTCCAACAAATTTAGATGGAAAAATACTATACAGAAATGAAAAAGATTTTTTTATAGTTATACACTCTGAAGGATGGGGTGTAGGTTATAGGAAAGGTATTTATAATAATTATAAAACAAAAAGTTTTTGGGAACTTGAGTTTGTAGATATGTGTCATCCAAAAGAAGCCAAAACCGATAATAATAACTTCAATGATGCTAATAGTTTTGTATATGGACAATTAAATAGTTTATATATTCTAAGAGCTGGAGCAGGAATCAGAAGAATGTTAAACGATAAACCTTATTGGGGAGGGGTTCAGGTAAGTTATAATTATTTTATTGGAGGTTCCTTGGGATTAGCCAGGCCAAAATATCTTGAGATTATTAATTTTACTTCAATAATAAGTCCCAATGATTCATATTACCTAACTTTAGAAAGATATGATCCTTCTAAGCATACTTTAAGTAATATATATGGCGGAGGACCTTTATTTAAAGGATTTGAATCAATTAAACCTTACCCAGGGATTTATGGTAAATTGGGATTTAACTTTGAATTTGGTGAATATGATGAAACTATACGTGCTCTTGAAGTAGGTGCAATTTTTGATTATTATTTTGCTGAAATCCCTATGATGGCATATAATAAATATCCTAATTACTTTCTTTCATTATATGTAAGTGTGCATTTTGGGAAAAGATACAACAGGTAGTATTTTTCATAAATTAAGTCAAAGCTATATTAAACAAAAAGCCCTTTTTACAGGGCTTTTTTGTTTGGATAAAGAATAAATCTATTAATACTAGTTATAAAAAGGATAATCAGTATACCCTTTTTCATCAGCTGAATAAAACATATCCATTTTAAGATCATCTGATAAAGGAAAGTTATTTTCCATTCTATTTACAAGATCAGGATTATTAATAAATGGTCTTCCAAAAGCAACAATGTCACCAAGCCCACTATTAACGTCAGTTATAGCTCTTTCTTTATCATAGCCACCTGAGAGAATAATAGTATTCTTAAAGATGTTTCTAATTTCCTTTTTTAATGCCATTGGTACTTCAGGTGCACCCATTGCTGAATGATCAACTAAATGAATATAAGTAATACCTAAATTATTTAATTTTTCAACAAGATATTTGTAAGTAGCATCAATTTCAGGATAATTTGGCATATCACTAGCAACTCCATATGGTGAAAGACGAATAGCAGTTTTATCTTTACCAATAGTATTAGCAACTTCTGTAGCAACCTCTAATACAAATCTGCAACGATTTTCAATACTACCACCATAATTATCATCACGAATATTACTAATTGGAGATAAGAACTGTTCTAATAAATATCCATTAGCACCATGTAATTCAACACCATCAAAACCTGCTGCTATAGCATTCTTTGCAGCTTGCACAAATTCTTTTTTTGTTAATGCTAATTCTTCTGAAGTCATTGCTTTAGGAGTAGGGAAATCCTGCATCATTTGAGCATCTGTCCACATTTGTCCAGCAGCTTTTACAGCCGAAGGGGCTAAAACTTGTGATTCATCAGGCATATTTAAAGGATGACTAATTCTACCTGAGTGCATAAATTGAACAAATATCTTGCTTCCATTTTCATGAACTACCGATGTTATCTTTTTCCATCCATCTACTTGTTGTTGATTAAATAGACCCGGAATACGTGCATAACCTAACCCATTAGGAGAAGGAGAAATCCCTTCTGTTATTATTAAACCTGCACCTGATCTTTGTTTATAATATTCTACCATTAAATCATTAGGAACGTTACCAATAGCTCTACATCTTGTCATAGGAGCCATTACAATTCTATTTTTTATTTCTAAAGAACCAACTTTATAAGGTTGGAATATATTTTTTTCTTGCATTTTTTTTGATTAAATTATTTAAACTGCTTACTGAACAATATATATATTGAAAAGTTTGCAATTAATAATAATTTAACCTTTTATAAAATGTACTTAGTATGTTTATAATACTCTTAAAGCATTTTCAATATCATTTATAAGTATATCAGCATCCTCCAAACCTATATACATTCTAATCAAATTAAAAGGCAAACGTGGTTTTTCTTTTTTCTTGCCATTATATAATACAGCTGCTGGATATATTAAAGATTCAAAACCACCCCAAGAGCAAGCTATAAGAAACCTTTTTAGTGTGTTACAAAAAAGATCTACTTTATTAATATCTTCAGTTTTAATAATGATTGAAAACATTCCTCCTGAGTTCTGCATCTGTTTTTTAGCTAGTAGATATTGAGGATGAGTTTTTGAGAATGGATAGATCACTTTTTCAATTTTAGGATGTGATTCTAGGAAAGAAACTACTTTTTGTGTTGATTCAGTTATTCGTTCCATTCTTATAGGTAAAGTTCTCAATCCTCTGATCATTAGCCATGCATCATCTGGTGTTATTACGCCTCCAAAAGTCATTAGTTCTGTTGAGAATATCTTCTTAATCAATTTTCTGTTACTACAGATAACACCAGCAACTATGTCACTATGCCCGTTAAGATATTTTGAAGCAGAGTGAACAACAATATCAATTCCCATCTTAAGTGGAGATTGGAATAGGGGTGTAGAGTAACTATTATCAAGGATAGTAAGTATGTTATGCTTTTTAGCTAGCAATGCTATTTGTTCTATATCCTGAATATCGAAGGTAAAGGAACTTGGACTCTCAAGGTAGATTAGTTTAGTATTAGGTAGTATTGCTTTTTCAAATTCAGAAACTGTTGTTCCTTCAACCATTGTAGTTGTAACCTTAAACTTTTTAAGTATAATATTAAATAAAGTATTAGTCCAACCGTAAACTGAATTTATACATATTATATGATCACCTGCTTTTATGTTTGCAATTACTGCTGATGATATAGCTGCACATCCACTGGATGTAACCAATGAATCTTCGGCATTCTCTAAAGCCGCTATTTTCTTGCGAAGTATAGCTACAGTAGGGTTGTAGCCCCTGGTATAAAAGGGAACATTGAATTCTCTATCTAGATTATTCCTCAATTTCTGGACCGTATTAAAGCAAAAATTACTTGTCTTAACAATAGGAGGGGATATAGCGTTATAATAATTGCTTCTTTCTTCTCCTAATTGATTGATTATATATGATAAATCCATGTTATATTAGTTAAATAAATTTGTGTATAAAATTATATAAAATAAATGAAAGTAAATATATGAATTCTTAAG
>CAIWDQ010000148.1 GCA_903911455.1 uncultured bacterium | reverse complement strand
TAATAAAAATAATACTAAACCTAATCCTGTTTTTATAGGATTAGGTTTTTTTGTTGTTATTATTTATTATTTTTTTAATGATGTTTTGTTTTATAATAATGTTTTAGATAAAGAATTTGGACTATAAAACGTATACTTCAAACAATACATATAAAACTTTAAAGTATATTAATTACAGTACAAACAATACTGAATATAGCATGAACTATACAAACATAAGTGTGCACTAAACAGACTTATGTTTGTACTAAACGTACTTTATTGTGAAGAACACACACTTTATTATGAAGAATACAGACTTTAGTTTACACTATATTGTGTATTTTACATCCTAAAGTTTGCAGGGTACATTATCAGGCGATTACATTGTACAGTTTGTCTCTAATAGATTTTAATATTTTCAGTGATGTTTATACTATTAAAATGATTCTTCATTAAACCTTTTTAGTTCTTTGAACAAATGGAGAAACTCTTCAAACTCCTGACAGTATTTTTTGTACTATTAGTTGTATAGTTTAAACAATACATACAATTGTTTGTAATATACAGGCATTTGTGTGAAGAATACTATTGCCATTATGAAGAACTTGAGCTATAGTTTGAAGAAAACTTCCACTTTTATTAAGAAATCACCCACTTCTTTGAAGAAGTCGTCACATTCTACAAAAGTCTACTTTTGAAACTTTAAAATAAGAATTTAATAATTGAAAGTTTCAATTTATAGTTATTTCTTTAAATGATTATCTATAAGCTTACATAAAAAGAGCCTTTAATATAAAAGCCTTTTATGCCAAATAAGTGCGGAACATCAGTTCCTTGTAGATATGTTAAGCGATGATATGCTGTAATACGTAATAGTTTTAAGATGTTTTCAACACCATAAAACACTTCCACAAAAGGAGTATTTATATCCATAGTCTTAACTGGTGTAAGTGCAAGCTCTTGCTTTCCATCATTAAAAGTTTTAGGCATTAAGCCGTATGGATTAGCAATTGTTCTGTAATCATTCTCTTTCTTTAAGGAAGAAAATACGAAGTTACAACCTGCAACTTCTCTCCATTTCAACTTCTTAAACAATGGTATTCTGTTAAAGAACAATCCTTGGAAATGGTGCATTATCATTCCTTCTACTGCCTGATCGGCTGCAAACTCCATATAGTTCATAGTATTGTAACTTCGTTCACTTTCAAACACAGTTTCATTTCCCTGAAACAATACACCTAAGGGATAAGGAATAGTCCCAATAACCTTTGTGCCTGTAATTGAATAATTCAATTGACCAAGGACACCTAACTTCCACTTTCGTGCAAGATTTAAAGTTAACTTTTGGAATTCAAAATCACTACCAAACACATTCTTTAAGCCAAGCGTATATTTAAAAGTCCATACATTACCCTCTTTAGCAGACATGCCTATACGGTAATTATCCTTTACAAGCCATATCTCTCTGGGGGCATAGCGTAAACTATAGCTAATTGTAGATATTTTATATGACGTTACAGCTTTGTTATCTCTATTATAATATGCAAATTCAAAGTCGCCTTTAGGATTAAAGTCTTTATTTTCAAAAGTAATCTTATGATTTAAACCTCTACCTAAATCAGTTTCAAACCAAAACCTGTTAGTGTAGTTTAAACTTATCTTATCAAGATAACCTAATTGAGATGATAATGAAAACAAGATATTAGTAAATATATGTTCTTCTAGAAATACAGGATCAATACCTAAACGCTCAATGTCAAAACTCTTCCTGATACCTATTTTAGTCCAACTCTTACGAGAAAGGAAATGCTCTGCCTGAATATTGTATTTCCACTTCTCATCAAGAGTACCATAGGCAAGCTGACCTTGAAATAACCAGTACTTACTGAAATCTGGATTGGTACGTAAGTTTAATTGAAACCTGCTACCCTCGTTTTTGTTATGACCATATAATGAAACCCAATGCCCCACATCAAACTTACCAATAGGATAAAAACCTTCCCAAAGAGTATTGGCAAATACTCTCCAAAATTTTATTTGTGGCGCATCACGAACAGTATCAATTGCAGCATAAGCTCTTTCCATTGCAGTAGTATCGTTAGCCCTTACTAAACGTTGTTTTTGCCAATACTTTTCATCATAGTCTCTTGAGTTTTGAATTACTTCTAGATTGTGTTCATAAAACGATAAGCTCTTAGGTTGGTTAAGGACAAACTTAGTGTTGTTGATGTTAAACTTAGCAACCAAACCAACTGAGTTCTCACTAAAGTCATTTAAATCAATAGTAACCCTTGTCTTTTCAGGAACGTAACAACTATCAAGATTATGATAATCCTGCTGGATCATATATTTCTTAATGAAGTTTAGATTAGCTCCTTTGCCAATTTCAACAGATATCCTTTTAAGTGCAAATGTAGTGTCAGTAATCCACATCTTTCCATTGAAGGCAAGATCCTCTTTACGCTTGGCTTTAACTTTAAGTTCAAAACAACTGTGTCCATCTATCACAACAGTATCCATAAGATAGATTTCATAAAACCCTAAAGCTCCTCTTGCTATTGGTGAAATGAAGTTTCTATCAAATATCTTCAACCAATTTTCATAGAAATTATATCTTTGAAATGACGACCCAAGAAACTGCTGAAACAACTCAGGACTATCAATAAGTAGACCTGACAACTTACTTGCTTTAATAATCTCTTTATAACGATCTGGACTGCTAAGAACATATACATCGCTTATAGACTCTGAAACAAGGAAAGGTAGATTAACTTTACCATCTTCCCCAGCGTGTTTCTTTAATGAATCAAACACAGCAGCAAAGGGTCTCATTGTGACATTATTTCTGAATTTATCACTTATGTTGTCAATAGCAATATCTACATTAACATAACATTCGAATTGCAATGCCTTCTGATTAGACATGTTGTAAGTATCCTTTCTTTTCCAAACTTCTCTAAGTATACCCCATGAAGGATTTTCACCGGCATCAATAGAAACCTCTCCCAATTGGAAAGTAGTTGGGGTCAGTTGATAATCTATTTCCTGAGTCTTACGTTTTTGTATTTTTTTAGTCTTAGGTTTAAACCCTAACACCTGAACAGTAAGAGAATCACCAGGATTTTTTGATTTAATAATATACTTACCATCAAAATCAGTATTAACACCTTTATTAGTCCCTTGAAATACTACTGTAGCAAAAGGAATAGGTTCGTTGGTATTAGCATCGGTAACTTTGCCAGTAATGATAGTTTCCTGAGCTAATAGTCCAAAAACAGGAACAATTAGAAGAGTAAGCAGAAGTACGATTTCTTTTGTTTTAATAAGTATCTTTTGCATTAGGTTAGGCAATTTCTTTAGTAATATAAATAGTATTGATTTGTTCTGTTTCAAATTAATTTATTTAAGCCATTGTTCTTTTTTATACCATGCAACAGCTTCTTCCACACCCTTATCCAGATCATAATCAGGCTTAAACCCTAAATCACTTTGCAGATCATTAATATCACATAGCCAGTTCCTGCTTTTCAAAACATTATATTTATCTTTGTTTAATGTAGGAACTTTATCTGTTATCTTACCAACAGATTCAAGGATAATAACAATCATTTGTATAATGAACAATGGTATATACATCTTAATAGTCTTTTTATTAAGATGCTTTTTAGTGATAACGGCAAACTCTTTTGCTGTATATGATTTGCCATCACTTACAATATAAGCCTTCCCACTAATGTTGGATGTTGCGGCAGCTAAAACTACATTTACAAGATCTTTAACATAGATAAAGGTTAGATACTGTTCCTTTAAACCGATGTATGGTTCAATACCTTTGTTAATAGTATTAAAGAAGACAAAGTAATCTGTTTCTCTCGGACCATATACTCCGGTTGGTCTGATAATAACAAAAGGTAGTTTAGTACCTTTTAGATATTCTTCTGTTTTAATTTTACTTAAACCATAAAGTGTATCAGGATGTGGTGTATCAGTTGATTTAACAGGGATAGTATTGTTATCATCACCAGGACCAATAGCAGCCATACTACTTATAAGTATAAACTTCTCAGGTATTGCCTCTGAAGTTATAATTGCATCAATGAAATTCTTAGTGTACTGGAAGTTGACAATATCAAAGTCTTCTTTCTTTTTAGCTTTAGTGAGCCCTGCATTGTGAACAATAAAGTCAAACTTATGCTCTTTTATAATCTGAATTAATCCTTCATTATCAGAGAAATCTAATTCAACAAAATTTATTCTACTATCGGTTAAATACTTTTTACTACTTGAAGTTCTGATACCGGCATAAACAACGAAATCCTTTTTAAGTGCTTCTTCAACAATAAAGCTGCCTATAAAACCACTTGCACCGGTAATCAGTATTTTCTTCATAAATGTTTTTAAATAATAGATCGCAGCTCCGTTTCATCTGGAGATACTGAAACTATAATGGTTATTCAGTTATTTTCACTGTTAAATTAATTCAGCATCTTCACTACGAGCCTTTGTGACAAGATATTTGAAATAACTTCTTCTGCGTTTATGTTGTCTGTGTTCAAAATACTTCCATAACGACTGCATTCTATCATTACTTTCGTATTCCATATTAGTTTCAGCTTTCTTGAATCCCTTTGAAATAGCTTTCTGAATAATATCATTAAATAATACAGCCATTACACCCATATTCTGATGATCAGGGCGAATACCAATGAAATACATATCTAATGTATCGTTTTTCTTCAATGCTTTGCGTACATGCCAGAAACCAGTTGGGAATAGACTTCCTTTAGATTTCTGTAAAGCTTTAGAGAAAGATGGCATTGTAACACAGAAAGCTGCGACTTTATCATTACGGTCTAATAAGATAGATACAAAATCAGGATTAATGAAAGGTAAATATTGTTTAGTATAAAACTGTATCTGTTCTTCGCTAACAGGTGTGAAACCATACATCAAACCATAAAGATCATTAATAATATTAAAGATATCATCAATATAAGGAAAAACATCTCTTACACTTTTGATCTTAGCAAACTTAAAATTAAACTTTCTTAATACAAAGTCTGATACTTTTGCGATCTTTGGAGGAACAACAGCAGGTGCTGTTATTTCATACTCTATCCAATCTGCATCTTTAAAGTAACCATTCTTTTCAAAGTATGTAGAATAATATGGATAGTTATATCTCTCAACAATTGTTGAAAGTTCGCTGAAGCCTTCAATCAACAATCCTTCTGAATCTAAATCAGTAAAGCCAAGTGGACCCTGTAAAGCTTCCATACCATTTTCAGTAGCCCAATTCTCTACAGTTTGTATAAGTATATTAAAAACTTCATCATCATTAATAAAGTCAAGCCAGCCGAATCTTGCATAACGGTTTCCCCATTTCTCTACGAAAGGTTTATGAATAATACCTGCGATTCTACCTGCTACTTCCCCATCTTTGTATGCAAGCCAGAGTTTGGTGTTACATACTTTAAATGATGGGTTTTTATCTTTATCAAGTGTACGCATTTCACTCTTTATAAGAGGTGGTACATAATACTTACAGTCTTTATATAACTTGTGTGGGAATGTTACAAAAGTTTTTAGTTCTTGTTTTGTTGTAACTTCTTTTATTTGAATTGACATGTTAAATTCCTCCACTTAAATTTGAAAATTTATATGAGTAATTATAATTAAAGTATATTAAGGAATTATCTGTAATTTCTTTGCATGTTTCTGTATCTTTTCAAGGGCAATATCTATTTGTTCCATAGTATGTGTTGCCATTAAAGAGAAACGAATAAGTGAAGCATCAGAGCTTACTGCAGGAGAAACCACAGGATTAACAAATACACCGTCATCCAGAAGTGTCTTTGTAATCTTAAATGTTTTTAAATTATCCCTTACATAAAGTGGGATGATTGGAGTTTCGGTATGACCTACATCAAAGCCCATCAGTTTGAAGTTATCTAATGCATAGATAGTATTTTTCCATAACTTTTCAATACGTTCTGGTTCTTCAATAATAATATCAAGTGCTGTTGATGCAGCTGCTGTTGCGGCAGGAGTTATACTTGCACTAAAGATCAATGAACGTGAGTTATGTTTTATGAAATTGATAGTATCTTTATCACTTGCTATAAATCCACCGATTGAAGCCAGAGATTTACTAAATGTACCCATTATAAGATCTACATCATCGGTTAAACCGAAATGAGATGCAGTACCCGAACCGTTAACACCTATAACACCTAATGAATGTGCGTCATCAACCATAATAGATGCATCATATTTCTTAGCTAATTCAACTATTTCAGGAAGCTTTACAATATCGCCTTCCATACTAAAGATACCATCAATAACTATAAGTTTAATTTTATCTGGTACACATGTTTTTAATGCCTTCTCTAGAGAAGCCATATCATTATGTTTATACTTTAAAGCATTAGAAAACGAAAGACGTCTGCCTTCTATTATAGACGCATGGTCTAATTCATCTAATATTATATAATCTTCACGGCCGGTAACTGCTGAGATAACCCCTATGTTAACCTGGAATCCTGTAGAATATACTAAAGCTCCATCTTTCCCTACATATTTTGCAAGTTTATCTTCCAATTCAATATGTATATCAAGAGTACCATTAAGGAAACGTGAACCTGCACACCCTGAACCATACTTCTGAATAGCTGCTATTGCTGCTTCTTTTATACGAGGATGATTTGTTAATCCTAAATAACTGTTAGAACCAAACATTAATACTTTTTTCCCACTTATAATTACTTCAGTGTCTTGTTCCGATTCTATCGCTCTGAAAAAAGGATATACTCCCAGCCTTTGTGTTTGCTGAGGCACATCATACTTCGCCATTTTCTTTTGTAATGTTCTCATATTATAAGATCAAAATTATTTTACTTCTAAAAAACCTGCAAATGTACTAATATTTTGGGACATACAATAATTAAATCTTCTTAAAGAAGTGCCTAAAGTACTTGAAGTGCCTAAAGTACTTAAAGTTATAAGAATGCTTTTTGCTGCTCGTCCTGATAGAGTAACTTGGAATGTTGTTGAATTAGATTGCTTCGTCGTACCTCCTCGCAATGACGTCCTCTTTATTCTATTAAGAATCTAAAAGAATATTAGTCTAAGTCCTTTTTCAACTCTAAGTACTCAAGGCACTCACCCTCTCCACTATCTTATCGGCTAAACGGCTGGCTCCAATCCTGAAAAGATCTTTATTAAGCCATTGTTCTCCTAATATTTCTTTAACTAAAATGAGATAATTTAATGTTTGATTGCAATCGGCTATACCACCTGCTGCTTTAATGCCTACCATATTACCTGTTTTAAGATAATGATCTTTGATTGATGTAAGCATCATATAAAAAGCAGATTCGGTGGCACCCGGATTAATCTTACCTGTTGATGTCTTTAAGAAATCGGCACCGGCAGCTATGGAAATATCACTTGCAATGCGTATATTCTTTAAGGTTACAAGTTCACCTGTTTCCAGAATGACTTTTAGATGCACCGTATTACAATATTCTTTTATTGCTTTTATCTCATCAAATACTTTCTGATAATTATCTTCAAGGAGCGAACCTCTTGAGATTACCATATCTATTTCTTCGGCACCTTCGTCTAAAGCATATTTAACTTCAATAAGTTTAACTAAGAGTGGAGATTGCCCTGATGGGAATGCACCTGCAACGCAAGCAGTTTTGATCCCTGTACCTTTTAGCTCTTCTCTTACCAATGAAGCAAAAGTAGGATACACGCATATTGCCGCCACATTAGGCAGATTATATACTGATGTATTAAAGCTCTTGGCTTTATTGCACAATGCAATTACTTTTTGGTTGGTGTCGGCACCCTCCAAAGTGGTAAGATCTATGCAGGATAAGATGAGCTTTAATGCTTCTTTTTCGGTGTAAGTTCCTAAGCCTTTGTTGAGGATATGTTGTATGTTTTCGTTTATTTCTTGTTCGATTACCTCAAACGAATTATCATAGTTTCGCATCTGTTATTTTTTTCTACAAAAGTAATACAAATTAATTAAGAATTAAGAATTAATAATTAATAATTGTGAAAGGCAATTGGCAATAGGCAATAGTTGCAGAGGATCTTGAGTACTTCTAATCCTAATTGGAGCATGAGTTATAAGGCTTTTTGAGTTTGAAATATTGAGGATATTAATTTTAAGCGTATGTATTAAGGTTTATTTTATTGTTTTTATTTTTTTAAGATTAATTTTATTTATGATAAATGAGCCAGGCATAGTGTTTCGGGAGTTTATTATCTCATAATAAATAAATATTTTAAAATAAAGCAGATTAAATGTATTACTGTGGTTTATTTTAGTAATTTTGCAATCTTAAATATTGAGAAAACATACATCTAATATCAAAAAAGAATAATAGGAAATTTCGCTCGTACGAGTCGCACTACAAATCTGACTAACCTCATTTATCCACCGGTCACGGGAATATCAAGTAATAATATTTGTAAGACACCCCCAAGTTCATACCTTAATCATTATACATCATACCAAAAACATTCTAGCAATAGCTTTAAGTTTTTTAATTATTGCTTTGCGCAAAATGATTGTAAAGGTCAAAATCCTGTGGATGCCTCCAACATTTTGGCTGATGCTATTCCGAGCGCTGTTGTCACCTCTTATTATTTTGTAAATACTACATATAGTACTACATATCATTTTATTGCTTTCGCAGATATAAATAATCTTATTAAAAAACAGACTAATAATAATCCCTAAGCCGGGAATCGGCTAAGCGGTAAATGATTTCCAAATCATCATATCACTATATCACCAAATCATCAAATCGCCAAATTCTTAATTGATTTACTTTCCTCTTCCCTGAACAATTATAATCATTGTATAGAGCAGTATTTTGAAGTCGGTAGCAAGCGACATGTTTTCGATATAAAGTAGATCGTATTTCAAACGGTTTACCATTTCTTCGACATTCTCTGCATACCCAAACTTAACTTGTCCCCATGAGGTGATACCCGGTTTAACTTTATGAAGAAGACGGTAATGAGGAGCTTGTTTCATTATCTCGTTAATGAAGAACTGTCTTTCGGGACGCGGACCAACCAACGACATATCTCCCTTAAGTACATTGAAGAACTGAGGAGTTTCATCCAATCTTACCTTTCGCATAAATTTGCCGAAAGGCGTAATACGTGGGTCATCTTCAAACGACAACAAAGGGACACCATTTTCGGCATTCATAAACATAGATCTAAACTTATGCATGATAAATGGCTTGCCTTTTAAGCCAATTCTTTCGTGAGAATAAAAGATAGAACCTTTAGAAGTAGCCTTAATAATGATGGCTGTAGTAATAAAAACAGGAGTCAAAATAGATAGAGCAATTAAGGAAGAGATAATGTCGAGCACCCTCTTGAGAGATTGTTGCCAGGCAGGCATCAGATCGGGAGAAATAAGGATCAAAGGTGCATGGAATATCGAACTCATCCTTACCGAACCAACCAGAATATCCTGCATGTCGGGTATAATCTTAATCACAACTTCACTATCTTCCAATGCAGTAATTATATTCTCTATGAGCTTATGTTCAGATTCTTCGATAGCAATCACAACTTCTTCAATATCCTTATCACGGATAATAGTCTTTAGTAGTTTGTAGTTGCCATAATATGGAAGGAATTCAGACAACTTTGATTCTTTATTGCCGTTAACACTAACAAAACCAATAAACCTGTTGCCCGACGACTCTTCCTGGTTTTCAATATCGTTATAAATCTTAACCGCATTGTCCTGACTTCCCACTATCATAGTATTAAAACCAATTTGCTTATGATGGATCTTATGAGCAGTAGCAGTAGTTATAAGTAATCTAAAAGTATATGTAAAGAAGAAGTGTAGCGAAAAAAGCACTAAGAACGACTGATAATAGTTCTTGTAAGTGATAATAACATCATCGAGTATAAAAGCAAAAAAGATGATAAGAATACCAATTATACTGATGATAAATGTTTGTTCAAGTTCTTTAAATCTAGATTTTCTGTATATCTTACGATATGTGCCCATCATTAGATAAAGAACAAGCCAGAAGAATGGAATAAATATCAGACCAAAATAAAGTTTCTCGTCGGAAAGTACATCGTTAAAGTGAGAAAATAAATTGGGATCAAGCTGATATTTTCGATACGTGAAGAACAATCCCCAAGCTAAAACCGCCGAAAAGATATCTGCAGAAAGATATTTAGTTACCTGGAGTCTTTTGTTCATGATTAAAGTATTTTCTTTTGTTTAAGGATGTACCAGTTTAATGTTATCAAGTAATATTAAAGGATGGCCTCCGGTAGTAGATAGCATCTGCCCGAAGAATACCCTGAAGTTGTCGGCAGTACTAAAATTACCTATGGTGGGTGTAAAGTTGATGTAAATCTTTTTCCAGGTAGTAGTAGGAAGAAGAGTAATGGTAGCTACCTGCGAAGCAACATTCGAAGAATATGCATCCAGCCCAATAGTCAATGCAGTGTTAGTCTTGTAATCCATTTCGAGGAAAACAGGAGATGCAGCTCTTGGGAGCACAAATTTATTTATTGTTTCTAGCTCAAAAAAGTTCATGGTTGGATCTAAAGTGATCATACCTGAATAAATACCTTCAAACACATAAGCAGAAGAATCTGTTTTAATAAGACTGGTGTCACTTCCCGGATTTACAGTGCTCTTTTGTAAAGAAACACCTCCAAGCTCAAAATCCTCTTTCCATTCAAACTTAGTATTAGGGTCGTATTTAGTAGTTAAAGAATCAAGGTCTAAAGTTACATTTTCAGCAAAAGATTTTGATAATACTATAGTTGAATAAAAAGGATAAGCAACTCTGGTATTAGCAATCCCGTTCATCTTAATACCCGGTAGAACTTTAATTGTATGAACACCTTTACTGAGCACAGGGAAAGTAGCAGGTAATTCAAAAGCCCCTATAAACTGATCATCAATATAAACCCATGCATCAGTTATCTTGCTTGATAGCGATCCAACTATAGCAGTGTTGTCAACCAAACTAATCTTACGTATATGTATATAGGCAGGTATTGTTTGATCACCATCAAACTTATCACACGATAATAAGCCGATCATTAATAGTACAGGTACTATTACTTTTAGTGTATTAAGAAACCTATTGTAGTTATAAAACATTTAATTCTGCTAATAAATTATTAAGAGAACGGCGAAAACAACTTATTATTATAAGCTGGAAATCTTAATTTATAATAAAGTAATTTTATCAATGATTTTGTAGGCAACATCCAGTGCATTATACCCATCATAGATGCTAACCAATGGTGTAGTGTTGTTTATTATTGAATGACAAAATGTCTCTAACTCTGTTTGAATAGCGTTTACAGGTTTAATTTCAGGTTTCTCAAAGATGATTTGTTTTGAACCTTTGTCTTTGCCTAAGTCAATGATTACAGCAAAAGGATCGTTATCATCAGGATTAACTGTTTTCATACGAACAACTTCAGATTCTTTCTTAAGGAAATCAACAGCAATATAAGCATCCCTTTGGAAGATACGAGTTTTACGCATGTTCTTCATTGATATTCTGCTTGCAGTTAAATTGGCAACACAACCGTTATCAAACTCAATACGGGCATTAGCAATATCAGGTGAATCACTTACAACAGCAACACCACTGGCACTAATCTTCCTGACATTAGATTTAACAATGCTCATTACAATATCAATGTCATGAATCATCAAGTCTAATATAACCGGAACATCAGTACCTCTTGGATTAAACTGTGCAAGACGATGGGTTTCTATAAACATCGGATTGCTTATAAAAGACTGTACAGCGGTAAAAGCAGGATTAAATCTCTCAACATGCCCCACCTGAACCTTAACATTAGCTTCGGTACTTAACTTAATTAGTTCTGATGCTTCCTCTGATGAAGCTGCTATTGGCTTTTCAATAAACACATGTCTTCCTTTCTTTATTGCCTGTGAAGCACAATCAAAGTGTGATAAAGTAGGAGTTACGATATCAATAACATCCACTTCGTCCAATAATTCACTTATAGAAGCAAAAGATTTAATTGAAAGTTCTTTTTCTACAATTAAAGAGTTCTCTTTATCGGGATCATAAAATCCGATAAGATTATATTCTTTTATTTCTTTAATACACTTAATGTGTATTTTACCGAGATGTCCGGCACCGAGTACTCCAATTTTTAACATACGTTTTTAATTTTATGCAAAAGTAATTTTTTTTATGGTCTCTGAAATTATTATTTTCGCAAAAAAATTTAAACACATACTTTATACATATAAATAATGCTCGACACATACAAACACAAAGGCTTAAGAAAACATTTGGTGACGTTGGTTAGGAATAAAGGCATAACTGATGAGAATGTATTGTCAGCAATCGAAAAGATTCCCCGTCATCTTTTTCTTGATTCTTCATTTACTGAGTTTGCTTATCAGGATAAACCTTTCCCAATCGGTAATGGACAAACCATATCTCAACCTTATACAGTAGCTTTTCAATCAGAGTTATTGATGATTAAAAAAGGTGATAAAGTATTAGAAGTTGGTACCGGCTCGGGCTATCAGGCATGTGTATTGTTAGAGTTGGGAGCTAAAGTTTTTACTATCGAAAGACAACGTGCCTTGTATATGAAGACCAAAGAATTTCTTCCAACAATAGGTTATCGTCCGCGAATGTTTTATGGTGATGGCTATGCCGGTTTGCCAGCATATGCTCCGTTTGATAAGATAATAGTAACTGCCGGAGCCCCTATTATCCCTGAAGCATTAAAGTCTCAATTGAAGATTGGGGGTATTCTTGTTGTGCCTGTCGGCGATGATATACAGACAATGATTAGTCTTGTTCGTAAATCAGAAACCGAATTTGTACAAAACGAACATGGTAATTTTCGTTTTGTGCCATTACTTGGAGACAGAGTTGACGAGAAATAATTATAAATGCTTTACAGTTCCTCTGCCAAGTGAGAAAATACAATTAGTTAATAGAAATATTATGATCTCATTTAATAAATAATGTTTGAAGGTTTGGCTTTCTTTCGGATGTTATTTATTAATTTATTGTTAAACCTACATTCTTTGTTATAACTAACGTAACTTTGCAGCTTTATTATCGTATAGTACACTAATTTATAAATAGAGATCACAATTATGATCAAAAATATATTCTGATGAAGTTTGTAGGACTGTTACTTTTTCCTTTTGCATTTCTTTATGGAGTAGTTATTTACTTTCGTAATAAACTCTTTGATATAGGTATTATTAAATCAGAAAAATTTAAATTACCTATAATAAGTGTAGGAAATCTTACTATGGGAGGCACAGGAAAGACACCTCATATTGAATACCTCATCAGACTATTAGAAAAGGAAAATAAGTTGGCGACCTTAAGCAGAGGTTATGGCAGAAGCACTAAAGGATATCTTTTGGTTGATGATAAAGCTAATGCCGAATCTGCTGGAGATGAGCCTTTACAATATCGCAATAAATTTAAAGATGTTGTTGTGGCTGTTGATGAAAAGAGAAGTAGAGGGATTAAAACTATTATTAATACTTATCCTGAAACAGATATTGTATTATTGGATGACGCTTATCAACATAGATATTTAAAACCAGGGCTTTCTATACTGCTTACCGATTTCTACAAGCCTTTTTATCATGATTATATAGTACCTACGGGTACTCTCAGAGAGTTTAGGGCCGGCTCAAAGAGAGCGGATATAATTGTGGTAACAAAGAGCCCTAGAGTTTTGTCGCCTATCACTTGCAAATCAATGGAAGCAGACATGAAATTGTTGCCTCATCAGCATGTTTATTATTCATATATTGATTATGGTGATCTGGTTCCATTAAATGAATTCTCGGAAAGTATTACCACACGTAAATTTTCTTTTATTTTGATGTTTGCAGGCGTGGCCAATCCTTATCCAATGGAAGAACAACTTAAAACGCTGAGTGATACAGTTGAAGTTTTTAAATTTCCTGATCATTACCAATACAAGATAAAAGATATTCAGAAAATAAAAGATCATTTTGAGCTTACTTTCCCTAAAAATAAAGTTATTATAACAACCGAGAAAGATGCAATGAGAATTAAAGGTACTAACCTTGAAGAATTATTCGTAAATTTGCCGATCTTTTATATCCCGATTGAAATCAAACTTCATAAGAAGGATAAGGAGAAATTTGACAAACAGATATTAAACTATGTTAGAGAAAATAACTGAAACAACGACTTTTATTAAACAAAAAATTGATTTCGCACCAGAAGTGGGAATCGTGTTAGGGACTGGTTTAGGGAACCTTACTAACGAAATTGATATTAAATTTACTTTAGCTTACGGAGCTATTCCTAATTTCCCTGTGTCGACAGTTGAAGGTCATAGCGGACAATTAATTTTTGGTATCCTTGGCGGGAAAAAAGTGGTAGCTATGCAAGGTAGATTCCATTTTTATGAAGGCTATACCATGAAAGAACTGACTTTCCCAATAAGGGTTATGAAATTTCTTGGTATTAAACTTTTGATACTTTCAAATGCGAGTGGTGGCGTTAATCCTGATTTTAATATCGGAGATATTATGATAATTAAGGATCATATCAACCTTATGGGAACCAATCCTTTGATTGGGAAAAATGATGACGAACTGGGTGCGCGTTTCCCTGATATGCATATTCCTTATGATCTAAATTTAATTGAAAAGGCAGTTGAGATATCTAAAAGGCATGATGTTAACTATCAGGTAGGAGTTTATGCTGCAGTTACCGGTCCTACATACGAAACTCCGGCTGAGTATAAATATATCCGTACTATTGGTGCCGATGCTGTTGGAATGTCAACCATTCCGGAGGTTATTGTAGCGCGACAGATGAATATTCCTTGTTTTGCTGTTTCTGTTATTTCAGATTTGGGTGTTGAAGGAAAAATCGTTAAAATAACTCATCAAGAGGTGATTGAAGCCGCAAAAGCAGTGGAACCTAAAATGACTAAAGTAATTACTGAGCTAATTGCTGACATCAAGCTATAGATTTATAAATAATATAATATTTAAGCCCTGTATATTTATTTAAGTATGCAGGGCTTTTGTTTTATTAATACTATTCATTTTAATATGTGGATTTTATAACTTTATTGAGATAAGTTTTTTAATTATTAGATTGTTTTTGATTTTATTTTAAGAAATAGATTTATAGAATAAATATTTTTTTAAATATAGGTATTAATTTCAATTGGAAGCCTATATTTTGACAATATTCGTTCCCAATTGAATTGGAAGGCTATATTCTGGAGAATATTCGTGTTCGATAGGATTGGAAGGCAATATTCTGACAATTCTCGTGTTTGAAACCGTGGGAAGGCACTATTTCGGAAAATATTCGTCTTGGATAGTATTGGAAACCTATATTGATGAAAATATTGGTTCCAAATTGAATTGGAAGCTTATATTTTGAAGAATATTGGTTCCAAATTGAATTGAAAGCCTATATTCTGGAGAATATTCGTTCCCAATTGAATTGGAAGGCTATATTTTGGAGAATATTGCCTTCCGACGGTTTCAAATGGCAATATTGCGAAAATGACCCTGTTTGGATTGAATTGGAAGCCTATATTGTGACAATATTGGTTCCCCATAAGATTGGAAGGCTATATTGTGGCAATATTTGTATTCGTTAGGATTGGAAGGCTATATTTTGACAATATTGGAGTTCGCTAAGATGGGAAGCCTATATTGTCAAAAATAATAGAAGGATTTAATATTTTAATGCTAGATATTATTCTAAATATAAATCATAAAAATTAATTTTGCTTTACGCGAAATAAATGAAGTAAAATATCTATATAATGATCTGCTTTTTTTAAAAAACAAAACAAAAATAGTGAAGCAGCCAAATTATTAATATTAATATCATCCTTAAT